>JANMKO010000191.1:0-1745 GCA_031372085.1 Betaproteobacteria bacterium | reverse complement strand
GCCGGTGCAAAAGCTGGTGCACATCCACGCCGGTGCCGAGGAGCTGGGCCGGGTCTATGCCGCCGATCTGTTGCTGCAATCGTCGATGGCCTGTGCCGCCAAGGCGCTGGAGGCGCTGGCCGCACCGGCCAGCGTGGCGTGGGCCGACTGGGCCAGTAGCGCCCATGCCGATTACGAGGCCAACCACATCGCGCCCGCCGTCGAGCCGCTGGACATGGCGGTGGTGATGAAGACCGTGCAACGCCTGGCGCCGGCCGACACGGTGTACACCAACGGCGCCGGCAACTTCAGCGGCTGGCTGCACCGCTATGTGCGCTACTTTGGCCTGCAACACCACGGCCGCACGCAGCTGGCGCCCACCTCGGGGGCGATGGGTTATGGCTTTCCGGCGGCGGTGGCGGCGGCGCTGCTGCACCCCGAGCGCACGGTGGTGAATGTGGCCGGCGACGGTGATTTTTTGATGACCGGGCAAGAGATGGCCACCGCGTCGGGTTATGCGGCCAACAGCGGCGCCGGCCGGCTGGTCTGCCTGCTGGTGGACAACGGCACGTTCGGCACCATCCGCATGCACCAGGAGCGTGAATACCCCGGCCGCACCAGCGGCAGTGACCTGCACAACCCTGACTTTGCCGCACTGGCGCGGGCTTTTGGCTGGCGCGCCGCCACGGTGCTGCGCACGGCGCACTTCGAGGCCGTCTTTGCCGAGGCGCTGCAGGCCGGTGCGCCGATGCTGATCCACCTCAAGCTGGATGCCGATGTCAGCACCAGCCGCAGCACCTTGAGCGCGATCCGCGACGCCGCGCGGCAGGCTGGCCGCTGAGGTCCGGGCGCGCCGCCGGCAAGCGTTCTCGGGATGCCCGCCCGCAGGGGCCAGCGCTATGATTCTTGCTCAGGGTGCGTCAAGGGGCTTGCGGCCAGTTGGCGCGGCCAGCCGCACCCGGGTCGACACAAGATGGAGGTTGTCATGACGGATCTATCCGTGCGGTTGCGGGCGCTAGGGCGCCGTGCTTGTGTGTCGGGTTGGGTGGCGCTGCTGGGCGCCGTGCCGCTGGCCGCGTCGGCGGCGGGGCCGGCCGATTCAGCAGAGTCGGTTGATCTGGGCCAGCAAGTGCCCGATGTCAAGGCCATCAACGAAGGCTTGTTCCCCGAGGACGCCTGCAAAGAGCTGGTGCAGGCGGGCTTCAAGTGCATGGGCTTCAAGCCGGCGGTGCGCTTCTCATTGCCGGCTGCCAGCTTCAAGATCGGCTCGGCCGATCTGCCCGATCTGCTGCGCCAGCAGCTCGACAAATTTGCCGAGGTGCTGCGTGGCAAGCGCGGCAGCCCGCGCGTGGTGCGCATCGAGGGCCATGCCGACGCCACCGGCACCGATGACATCAACCAGGCGCTGTCTCAAAAACGCGCCGAGGCGGTGAAGGATTATTTGATCAAGAGCGGCGCTGACCAGGGCATGCTGCAGGCCGTGGGCATGGGCGCCAAGGCGCCCAAGGTCAGCGGTGACCCGTTTGCCGCCGAGAACCGCCGGGTCGAGATCGGCCGCCAGCCGGGCTCTTGACCGTCGAGCTGCGCCCGGTGTGTGGCCGGTGCAGGGCCGGTGCATGGCCGGCGTTTGCAGGCCCGCCGCTATCATCGATTGCGTTGCGCGGGTGACGGAACAGGTAGACGTAGCGGGCTTAAAACCCGCAGCCTTCGGGCGTACGGGTTCGATTCCCGTCCCGCGCACCAGGCCAGCCCGGGCCGGGGCCAAA
>JANMKO010000141.1:0-10199 GCA_031372085.1 Betaproteobacteria bacterium | reverse complement strand
GCGGTCTGGGCGATGCCGCTGCCCCAGTTCTCGCGCCGGTGCGCGGTGACGGTGATCAGCCGCCACGGCGCAGCGCTGCTGCCAGCCAGATCGAGCCGCTGGCGCAGGCGCTCGATCTCGGGCGGCAGCACCGCCGCGCCGACGGCCAGCAGCGCGTCGAGCCGGGCACAGGCGGCCAGTGCGGCATCAACCGCCGTGTTGCCCACGGTGTGGGCGGCGGCCGGCGCGATGCCCTCGCGCACCAGGTTGGCCGCCGCGCCAGCGGTGGGCGCAAAGTGCCAGCGCGCCAGCCGGGCCGTCAGCTCGCGGTTTTTCTCCTCGGGGAACGGCTCTCGCGCCAGGTGGGTGCGCAGGCCGGCCTCGACATGGCCGATCGGCACGTCGTTGTAAAACGCCGCCTGGGCCGACGCCAGCGTGCTGGTGGTGTCGCCGTGCACCAGCACGGCGCGCGGTTGCAGCGCCTGGTACAGATCGGACAAGCCCTCCAGCAGCGCGCTGTTCAGGTGGGCCAGGCTGTTGTTGCGCCGGTCCAGCGTGATCTGGTGCTCGGGCTGGATGCCAAAAAAAGCGTACAGCGTCTCGGCCATCTCGCGGTGCTGGCCGGTGTGCACCCAGGCCACGGGCAGGCCGCGCCGCTGCAACTCGGCATACACCGGGGCCATCTTGATGATCTCGGGCCGGGTGCCGACCGAGATCAGCACCGGGCGCGGGGGGTTGGCGATGGACAGGGGCGGCATCAGCGTGTGCGGGCAGTGGTGGGTGAAGCGGCCGGGGCGGCAGCGGGGGCCGCGTTGGGGGCCGCGTTGGGGGCGGACGGCGCCGCCACCGGCAGCGTGGCCAGGCGCAGCACCAGTTGCGGCGCGGCCCCCGAAGTGATGCGCCAGAACGCACCCTCGCGCACCACCACCGCGCTGCCTTGCAGCACCTGCGGCGGGCCGTAGCGCCGGGCCGGCAGCAGCCAGCTGATGTGCGCCAGTGAGCTGGGGTGGCTGGCGTGCAGGCGCACCCAGGCCGGCGCGCCGGCAGGGCCGGCGCCGTCGGGTTGGCCGGGGTTGCCCAGGTTGCCGGGGTTGCCCGGGCGGGCGGCCTCACCGGCGTCCGGCAGCACTTGCCACTGCACTTGCAGCCGGCGATTGGCAAAGTCGGCGTACTGCACCATCGTCATCCAGCGCAGCCGCTCGGCGGCCACCAGGGCCCGGGTGTGGGCCAGCCAGCGCGCAAAGGCCAACGGAAACAGGGCGATGCCGGGCGGATGAAAGTAGACCAACCGCACGGTGCGCTGGTCGGCACAAAAATCGGCCACGTCGTTGAGCCAGGCGCCGATCTCGTGCTCTTGCACCTGGTGTGCGGCGGCCTCCTCGAACGCCGCGTCGCTGCCGTAGCTGAGCACCGGAAACGCCCAGGTGTCGGCCGGGCCGCGCTGGCCGTCCTGGTAACTGCGGGTGGGCGCCATGCCGATGTCGCCGGTGAAGTAATACGCCCGCACGCCGCGCTCACGCAGCCACGGCGTGACCCAGGCCGGGTGGTTGCCGGTGGGCGCCGAATATTCACGCACCGGCCGGCCGCTGGCGCTGCTGATCGCGGCGGAATTGCGCTCGATCATCTGGCTGGACCGGGCCGGCGCCTGGCTGCCGATCAGCCGGCCGAACTCGTTGTGGATCCAGCCGCCGTGGCCGCCGATCTCGTCGCCGCGCTCGGCCAGGCGGCGCACCCACTGCTGCATTGCCGGGTTGCCGGCCAGGTCCATGCCCAGGCCGTCGCCGGGCACGTCCACATCGGGCCCGGCCGTCAGATGCACCGAGTACGGCCCTTGCTCAAACGCACCCAGCCGGGCCAGCTTGTCCATCGCCGGCACCGCCGCCGCCGAGTCGATGTGCCAGTTCATCACCAGGGCGCCGCGGCCGTCGGGCATGGGCGACAGCTGCGGCAACTGGGCCAGGTCTTGCGCAAAGTAGCGCAGAAAGCTGTGCAAAAAAAGCCCGTCGGTGCGCAGCTTCAGGGTGCTGAGTGGCAGATTGACAAACAGCACCTCACCCAGCCCGACCCGGTGCACGCCGGCCAGCAGGCTGGCGCCGGCAGCGCCACCGTCGGCATGCATCAGCGGGCGGCCGGCAAACACGCCGTCGGTGGCAAACACCGGGTAGCGCAGCCGGCCATAGTGGTAGCCCACCACCGCCAGCGCTTCACCCGGCTGCGGCGCGGGCTGGGCGCTGGTCAGCGGCTTCTGGCTGGCCTGGCGCACCAGCTTGCCGGGCGGCAGGTGCAGCACCGGCAGCGCATCGGCATCCACCCAGGCCACCTGCTGGCGCAGCATGCCGGTGCCGAGCGCGCCGTACAGACCGTAGCGCACGCCGGCCAGCGCCGACAGGCGCGACTGCTGCGGGTGGTAGCTGCCGTTCAGGTCTTGCAGGCCGGCGTCGAACACCAGCATCAGCCGGCTGCCGTCCTGCACCAGCCGGTCGATGTGGGCCAGCAGGGCGTCGTTCATGCGGCGATGCACGGTGTCGGGCAGGATCAGCGCGGCGTCGCGCAGCGCAGGGCCGTCGCGCAGCAGTTGCGAGGCCCGCACCAGCACCAGCGCAAAGCCGATCTCGGCGGCGGCGTCGCGCCAGACCCGCACCGCCGGGTCGTCGTCGGCGCCGCCGTCGCCAGGCTCGTCGGGCAGCACCAGCGCCAGGCGGGTGGGCGCCAGCACGGGCAGATCGGCCGGTCGGGCGGCCACCCACAAGGCCAGCGCGCAGGCCGCCAGCAGCGCGCAAATCGCCGCCCGGCGCAGCCAGGGCGACGCCACCCCCCGCACCAAGCCTCGCAGCAAGGCGCGCGCCGCACCGCGCAGCACCGGGCCGGGCCTGCCAACGGACACAGCGCTGTGCCTCATGCCACCGCCGGCGCCGGGCGCGGCTCGAGCCGGGTTTCGGCCCAGTCGGCACAGCCGTCGTCGTCCGCGCTGCCAGTGTCGCTGCCAGTGCCGCTGGCAGTACCGCTGGCCGCGCCACTGTCCAGGCCACTGACCACCCCGCCCGGCAACGACAAGGCCTCGTCGGCCGCGCCGGGCGCGTGGGTGCGGCCCACCTTGCCGGCCCAGATCGTGCCGTGCACCACCACATCGGGGGCCACCAGGATGCGCGGCGCCGACACCGTGGCCAGCCTGCCGGGCGCGCCGATCACGCAGCCGGCACCCAGCACGATCTCGGTTTCCGAGATCACCGAGCCCTGCACCGCACAGGCCGCGCCCAGCGCGATGCGGCCGTGCGTGACCAGGTTGCCGGCGATGTGGCAGCCGGCGCCGGCCAGCAGGTGGCCATGCGCCTTCAGGCTGCCGCCGGCCGAGCAGCGCGGGCCCAGCGTCAAATCCGACTGGCAGACCAGGTCACCGCGCCAGGCGGTGCCGGCGCGCAGCGTCAGCGCGGCCGCACAAGTGCCGCGCCCGGCCACGGCGTTCCACTGCACCGGCGCGGGCAGGCCAGCGCTGGCCACCGCCAGTGGCGGCGCCAGCCGGGCGGCGGCCCGCACCGGATCGATGCCAAAACACACCGCCGGGGCATGCAGCAAGGTGAAGTTGGCCGCGCCCCAGAGGGTGATCTGCTCGTCGGCGGTGATGCGCCCGGCCAGCATGCAGCCGCCGTGCACGTCCACCTGCGCGCCGTGCGCCCAGCGCAGCACCGTGCTGCCGGCGGCCAGGTGCAGTTGCTGGCCGGCACTGAGCGCGCGGTAGACCTCACGCGGGGCGGTGTGCAGGTGGCGGCCGGCCGCCACCTCGGCCAGAAAGGTCATGCCCGCCGGCAGCTGGATGTCGCCTGCGGCATGCCAGACGCGCCGGCTCAACCCGCTGCGCCGCTCACGCTCGATGAAGGTCCACACCGCGCCCGGTGGCGCCAGCGCGATCAGCGACCGGCCCAGCCGCTGTTGGCCGTCCGCCAGCACGTTGCGCAGCCGGGCGGCGAAGGAGCGGGCCAGAAACGGCGGGTCGAGCGCGTCCTCGGTGTCGATGTGCAGCGGCACCACGTCGCTGGGCCAGCGCCACTCGATCAGTGCCGGCAGCATCGGCAGCAGCACCACCGTGGCCGTCAGCACAAACAGCAGCGCGGCCATCATGGCGTGGGCCCGGTCATGCCCGTCAAGCCGCCCAGACCGGGCAAGCCGGGCAAGCCGGCCGCAGCGGCGCCGGCGCGCCGGTAGCGCACCGTCTTGTCCCACTGAAAGCCCCGGCCTGGCAGCCGGTCGAGCAAGGCCTGCTCCAGCACGGCGCGCGCAATGGCCACCGCGCTGACGATGAAGCCCAGCCAGTTGAAGGCGATCAGCCGCACCCGCTGGCGTGAGCGGTCGAGGTGCACCGCCGCCGCAATCTCAAAGAAAGCCGCAAAGTTGCCCAGCGCGCTGTGGCCCATGAAGGCAATCGCCAGCAGCGCCGGTGTGGCCAGCTCGATCGACACGGTGAAGTACAGCAGCAGGCTCAAGCCCCAGCCCAGGATCAGCAGCGGCGACATCAAATACACACCCAGCAGCAGCAGGCCGTCGATGCGCACCACCAGCGGCAGCTCGCGCCGCCGCAGCAGCGCGCTGCTGTGCCGCACCAGCGCCTGGTTGTGGCCTTTGGCCCAGCGCTTGATCTGGCGCACCCGCACGGCCCAGCTCTGCGGCACCTCTTCGTAACACTCGGCGCGGTTGTGATAGACCGTCTGCCAGCCGCCCAGCAGCAGCCGAAACGTCAAGTCGGTGTCCTCGGCCAACACATCGTCATGCCAGCCGCCCACTGCCGCCAGCGCCGACAGCCGGATGCCGCCCACCGTGCCGCCGTACTGCGGCACCAGGCCCAGGTTCATGCGCGCCTGCTGATCGACCTGGTAGCCGCCCGAGCGCTCCAGATCCAGCAGCCGCGTCAGCAGGTTGGCGCCCACGTTGTTGGGCACCACCCGGCCCATCACCGCGCCCACCTCCGGGTCGACAAAGGGCGCCATCAGGCGCCGGATCAGGCCACGCGACGGCAGGTAATCGGCGTCGAAGACGATGATGAAATCGGTGTCCACCCGCGCCGTGGCGTCTTTCAGCGCAGCCGCCTTGCCGGGCTTGCCGCCGACCCGGTGAAATGGCTCGATGCGGCCCGGGAAGCGCAGCACCACCTCGTCGATGATCTCGCGGGTGCGGTCGGTGGAGCGGTCATTGACCGGCATCACCACCATCCGGTCGGCCGGGTAATCCACCGCCATCAGGTTGGCCAGGCAGTCGGCGATCACCGCCTCTTCGTTGTGCGCCGCGACAAAGATGGTCACGCGGGGCCAGTCGGCGCTGACGACGCTGGCGTACGGGTGGCGCTGCGCCGCAAACAGCCGGTTCAGTGAAAAAACATAGTGGCGCACCGCGTACACCGTCAGCAGCAGCAGCAGCAAGACCGTGGCGCCAAACAGCGACCAGCCCCACCACGGGCCCAGCACGCTGTGCAGGCCCAGGTGCCAGACGCTGTCGGTCATCGCACCCGCGCGGCACGGCGCGGCGCCCAGCAGGCCGGCGGCTGGCAGCAGCGGCGCGCCATGGCGCCCGGCAGTGCGACAAGCCACCGGCGAGCAGGGCAGGATCGAAACCGGATTTGTGTAGGACATCGGGTGAGGCCCGGCAGGGCGGTTGGACCCCGGGCGCGATGGGCCTGGGGCGCCTGCACGGGTCAACGGGCGGGGCGATGTTGCGTATGGATAGTTTTACATTTTTTACTGATTAAAGTTTAAGAAATCGCGGCGCTGTTGACCACCCACGTCCCTGGGGGTTGGCTGCGCCGGCACGGCGTGCCCGCAACGAAGCGCGACATTTGTCACAGCCGTGCCGGCGCGCCAGTGGCTAAAAGCGACATAGCGTGCGGGCGGCCCGCGCACTGCCCACCACGGTGATCAACCCGGTTCCGGCCCTGGCGGGCACGTGCCATGATCGTCGCCCAGCATTTGGGCCCCGGCCCCTTCGCCCCTTCCTGACGGAGCTTCTGCCATGCCATCCACCCCCTGGACCCACGCTTACCCACCCGCGCTGCGCTGGGACAGCCAGATACCGCTGCGCCCGGTGCCGCAGATCCTGGACGACGCCGTGGCCCACTGGCCCGACCGGCCGGCCATCGACTTCATGGGCCGGGTGATCGACTACCGTGAGTTGGGCAGCATGGTGGCCCGCGCCGCCAAGGGCCTGCAGGCGTTGGGCGTCGGGCCGGGCGTGCATGTCGGCCTGTACCTGGCCAACACGCCGCACTACATCGTCAGCTTTTTTGGCGTGCTCAAGGCCGGCGGGGTGGTGGTCAATTACTCGCCGCTGGACGCCGAGCGGGTGCTGGCGCACAAGGTGGAAGACAGCCAGACCGACCTGCTGATCACGCAAGACCTGGCTCTGCTGTACCCGCAGATGGACCGGCTGCTGCACAGCACCCGGCTCAAGACGCTGGTGATCGGCAACCTGGGCGAGATGAGCGGCCACCCGGCCGGTGTGACCGCGCACCTCAAAGCCGCCGGCCAGCTCAGCGAGGTGGTCTTTGATGCCCGCCACATCGCCTTTGCGGCGCTGCTGGACAACGACGGCCAGTACCAGCCACACGACATCGGCAACCCGGCCGACGCGCTGGCGGTGTTGCAGTACACCGGCGGCACCACCGGCCTGCCCAAGGGCGCGATGCTGACGCACGGCAACCTGAGCGCGGCCAACCACCAGTACTGGCTGACCAACACCTTTGGCGGCGCCGCGCTGCAAGAGGGCCAAGAGCGGTTTTTGTCGGTGCTGCCGCCGTTCCACATCTACGCGCTGTCGGTCAACATGCTGTTGGGCGTGCGGCTGGGCGCGCTCAGCATCCTGCACACCCGGTTCGAGGTCGAGCCGGTGCTCAAAGAGCTCAGCGCCAAGCGGGTGACGGTGTTCTGCGGCGTGCCCACGATGTACACCGCGCTCAACCACCACCCGGGGGTCGAGCAATACGATTTGCGCGCGCTCAAGTTCTGCGGCTCGGGCGGCGCGCCGCTGCCGGTGCAGGTGCACCAGCGCTTCATGGCGCTGACCGGTTGCAGCCTGGCCGAGGGCTGGGGCATGACCGAGACCTCACCGTCCGGCACCTTCACCCCGCCGTTGGCGCCGCAGCGGCCCGGCTCTTGTGGGCTGCCGATGCCCGGCATCACCATCCGCCTGGCCAGCCTGGCCAACCCCGATGCTTATGCCGCGCCCGGTGAGCGTGGTGAGATCTGCATCCAGGGCCCGAACGTGATGAAGGGCTACTGGCACAACCCCGAGGCCACCGCCGAGTCCTTCAACGCCGACGGCTACCTGCGCACCGGCGATGTCGGCCTGCTCGACGACGACGGTTATCTGTTCATCGTCGACCGCACCAAGGACATGCTGCTGTGCAGCGGCTTCAACGTCTACCCGCGCACCATCGAGGAGGCCATCTACGCCCACCCGGGTGTGGCCGAGGTCTGCGTGATCGGCATCCCGGACGACTACCGCGGCCAGTCGCCCAAGGCCTTCGTCACGATGAAGCCCGGCGCCGAGCCGCCCACGCTGGCCACGATGAAAGAATTCCTCAAAGACCGGCTCGGCAAGCACGAGATGATCGGCGCGCTGGAGATCCGCGCCGAATTGCCCAAGACGCCGGTGGGCAAGTTGTCCAAAAAGACGCTGGTGGACGAAGAAGCCGCGCGCCAGAAACCGGCCGCCATCTGAGCGGCGGCGGCCCCACGCACCTTGGAGAACGCGATGAAAGACATGAGCCACCTGAGCGTGATCGACGGCGCTTTTTTGCACCTCGAAAGCCCCGAGATGCCGATGCACGTGGGCAGCCTGGCGCTGTTTGAGCCGCTGCCGGCGCACAGCAAGCTGGGGCCGGCCGAGTGGTTTGACGCCGTCAAAGCCCATGTCACCAGCCGGCTGCACCTGGCGCCGGTGTTCACCCGCAAGCTGGCGCTGATGCCGTTTGACCTGGCCAACCCGGTGTGGATCCATGACGACGACATCGATCTGGACTACCACATGCGCTACCTGGTGCTGCCCAGGCCCGGCACGATGGCGCAGATGGAGGCGCTGTGCGCCCGGCTGCATTCCAGCTTGCTCGACCGCAGCCGCCCGCTGTGGGAGTTTTATGTGATCGAGGGCCTGGCCGACGGCCGGCTGGGCTTTTACTCCAAGGTGCACCACGCGGCGGTGGACGGCCAGGCCGCCGTGGCGCTGGCGAACAGCATTTTTGATGTCACGCCCGAGCCACGCCGGGTGCGGCCACCGCGCGCCGCCACCGGCCACCGCTACCAACTGGGCGTGGCCGAGTTGCTGTCGGCCGCGCTGGGCAACCAGTTGCGCCAGGTGGTGGAGTTTGCCAAGCTGCTGCCGCCACTGGCCGGCGCGGCGCTGGGCGCGGCCAGGCAAGCGCTGGCCGAGCGCCGCGCCGGCACCCGCACGGCCGCACCCGGCACGCGCATGAAGTGGGCGCCGGCCACGCCGTTCAATGTGTCGATCACCAACCAGCGCGCTTTTGCCGGCGTCTCGCTGCCGCTGGCCGAGGTCAAGGCCGTCGGCAAGCAGCACGGCGCGTCGGTCAACGACATGGTGCTGTGGCTGTGCAGCACCGCGCTGCGCGACTACCTGGCTGAATCGCGTGAGCTGCCGGCCAAGACCCTGGTGGCCGGCGTGCCCATCTCGCTGCGCAGCGAGGGCGACACCCGCAGCAACAACCAGGTCTCGGGCACGGTGATCGACCTGGCCACGCAGATCAAAGACCCGGTGCAGCGCCTGGCCAACATCATGGCCGGCACGCGCAGCATGAAGGCCCAGATGGGCACTTTTGGCAGCCTGATCCCGAAGGATTTCCCGTCGCTGGGCTCACCCTGGCTGCTCAGCGGCCTGGCCTCGCTGTACGGGCGCAGCCGGCTGGCCAGCCGGCTGCGCATCGCCAACGTCACCATCTCCAACGTGCCCGGCCCGCAAGTGCCGCTGTACCTGGCCGGCGCCCGCATGGAGGCGCTGTACCCACTGTCGATCGTGGTGCACGGCGTGGCGCTCAACATCACCGTGCAAAGCTACCGGGGCCAGCTGTGCTTCGGCCTGATCGCCTGCCGCCGGGCCGTGCCCGACGTGGCCGAGCTGGCGCGGCAGATGACGCGGGCGATGGAGGCGCTGCGCCAGTTGCCGGTGCCGGCGGTGGAGGCCGTGGTGGCTCCGGTGGAAGGCGCGGTGGCGGCCAAGGTGGTGGCCGACTTGGCGGCTGACTTGGCGGCTGACGTGGCGGCGCCCGTGGCAGCCGCCGCCAAACCCCGGCGCCAACCACGCGCGGCCCGGGCCGCCGCAGCCGCAGCCGCCGCCCTGGCGCCGGTGGCCGCGCCGGTGCGCAAAAAGCCCCGCCTCAAATCGGTGGCCACGACACGCGGCTGAGCGGGCGCGGGCCGGATCGCCGACTCCCGCGCGCGACAAGGCGCGCCGGCCAGACGCTACGTGGCCAAGCCCTTGGCCGGATTGATCAAGAACTTGCTGCCGGTGGCGCGCTGGCCGTAGGCCGCCACCACCTCGGGCAGCAGCGCGTCGGCCAGTGAGATCTCACGCGAGTAGTGGCTGGCAAAGGTGGTCTTCAGCCCGGCCGCCACCCGCTGCTTGAGCGCCTGCGTGGCGTCGGCGCCGATCTTGCCCAGGTACGGAAACAGCAGCCAGCCGCCCACGCCCCAGGCCATGCCGAAGCTGCGGTTGAACTCGGTGGCGCCGGTGTCGAGCCCGCCGTAGATGTAGACCTGCTTGTGCGTGGTCGAGCCATAGCGGCTGTACTCTTTGGCCGTGCGGTTGAGCGCGGCCTCCATGCCCGTCAGTATTTGCCCGGCCAGCTTGCCGCCGCCGGTGGCGTCGAAGGCGATGGTGGCGCCGGTGGCCACCAGCGCCTCGGTCAAATCGTCCATGAAGCCGGGCCCACTGGCGTCACACACCCACTTGGCGCCAATGCCGCGCAGCAGCGCCGCCTGCTCGGGCTTGCGCACGATGTTGACCAGGCCGATGCCGTCTTGCAGGCAGATCTTGTTCAGCATCTGGCCCAGGTTGGACGCAGCCGCCGTGTGCACCAGCGCGTGGTGGCCTTCGCGGCGCATCGTCTCGGTCATGCACAGCGCCGTCAACGGGTTGACAAAGCACGACGCGCCGTCGGCCGGCGTGGCGCCAGCCGGCAGCAGCAGGCACTGGCTGGCCGGCATGCAGCGGTACTGGGCATACAT
>JANMKO010000115.1:0-1607 GCA_031372085.1 Betaproteobacteria bacterium | reverse complement strand
CGATTGCTTCCAGTGGCAAAGCCAGCGCACCAGCTTCGACTGGTTCGACCAGCACCAGCCCGGCCGCCATGCGCTGCAGGTGTTTGACGACTACGGCCACCTCGATGTGTTCATCGGCCAGCATGCCGCGCGCGACACCTTCCCGGTGATGCTGGACGCGCTGGACGCGCCGGCCCACTGATCCCGCCCTGCCCGATCCCATCCCCCCCGAAGGAGCCCCGATGACCGCCACCGTCAGCACCCCCCACACCGGTATCCACTTCAAAGAGACGATGAAGGGTGGCTTCACGCTCGGCGCCACTGACCCGCTGGAGGGGGCCAAAGGTGAGCAGCAACTGGCCATGCACGCCACCGTGGACATCCCCGACATCGACGCCTTCACCGCCGACGCCCAGCACCATGCCAGCCTGTCGGGCAGCATCGACTTTGCGCCGATGGGCATGGACATGGTGGCCGACAGCGGCGTCTTCGGCCTGTTCTCGCCCAGCGGTGACCCGGCGCTGACCTACATGGTCTATGAGCTGGGCTTTGCCCACAACGGCCAGCGCTGGTACCTGGCGGGCAAAAAACATGTGCAGATCGGCAGCCCGCTGCGGCTGTGGGGCGAGACCACCACGCTCTACACCACCCTGCACCAGGGCAGTGATGCCACCGGGCCGATTGCCGGCGCTGGCGTGCTTGAACTCGGCATGATCGACCTGTTCAAGCTGATGGGCACGCTGGAGACGCCGCACAGCAGCGGCATCGGCGCGTCGGTCAGCGCAGTGGCGGGGTTTTTCGGCTTTTTTGCCAGCGAGTTGTCACGCACTTACCTGACGCACCGGCCGAACCCGCAAAAGCCCGAGTCAAAGCCGCCGCAAGGCTGATTGCCGACGGCCCGATTGCCCACCCACGTGCCCGGTAGAAAGCAAAAAATGCCCAAATTCGACCACGACGCCATCGTCATCGGCAGCGGCTTTGGCGGCGCGGTATCGGCCTGCCGGCTGGCCGAGGCCGGCCAGCGGGTGCTGGTGCTGGAGCGCGGCCGCCGCTGGACCCCCGACACCTACCCGCGCGCACCGGGCGACGCCTGGCTGTGGAGCCAGGACCAGCCCGAGCACCTCAATGGCTGGGCCGACCTGCGCACCTTCTCCGACATGTGGGTGGCCGCCGGTGCCGGCGTGGGCGGCGGCTCATTGATCTACGCCAATGTCTCGGTCGAGGCCAAGCCCGAGGTGTTTGACGCCAAATGGCCGGCCGGCATCAACCACCCCACGCTCAAGCCCTATTACGACCGGGTGGCCCACATGATGGGCGTGCAGCTGCTGCCCGACAACCAGCTCACCGCCCGCTACCGGCTGATGCAGGAGGGGGCCGAGAAATGCGGCTGGGGCGACCGGTTTCACAAAGTGCCGCTGGCCGTCAGCTTTGACCCCGGCTTTGACCCTGAGCGCGCACCGGCCCGCGACGACAGCCACAGCGTGCCCTTCACCAACCTCCACGGCGTGCAGCAAGGCACCTGCGTGCACTGCGGCAATTGCGACATCGGCTGCCAGGTCAAGGCGAAGAACACGCTCGACCTCAACTACCTGGCGGTGGCTGAAAAACACGGCGCCGAGATCCGCCCG
>JANMKO010000097.1:0-3181 GCA_031372085.1 Betaproteobacteria bacterium | reverse complement strand
GCCATCTCAGACAGCGAGTCCAGCGTGCGCTTGCTCATAGAGCGCGGCACGTAATCCAGCACACACACCGTGCCGATGCCCACGCCGTTGTGCATGATCGGCGCGCCCGCGTGGTAGCGGATGCCCAGGGGCCCGATGACGATGGGGTGGGCGGCAAAACGCGGGTCCAGGCGCGGATCGGGCACCTCCAGCGGCCGTGCTGAGTTGGCAGCCTCGCAGCAAAACGAATTTGAGCTGTCCATCGTGCGCTCGCCGAAACCGTGCACCGATTTGAACCACAGCCGCTCACCGTCGATCAGGCTGATCACCGCCACCGGCGTCATGCACACCAGGGCGGCCAAGCGGGTGAGGGCATCAAACCCCGCTTCGGGCGGTGTGTCGAGAATGGCCATCGCCTTCAGCGCCGCAACCCTTTTTTCGCGATCAGCGGGTGAGATCGACGCAATGTCGCTGGTTCCGGTCATTTTGTGCTGTCACCCCACACCGGGCAGGCCCCGAGTGTTACTGGCGGAGTGTGGCGGCCGACGGCAGCGCCGTCTGTGCGTCAGCACACGGTTCAAAGCAGCGCGATGCGCCTTGCCTGCTCCGTCAGATCGGCCCGGAAATCCGGGTGCGCAATGCCGATCAGCGCCAACGCCCGCTGCTTGGCCGATTTGCCGCGCAACTGGGCCACGCCGTACTCTGTCACCACGTAGTTGATGTCGTTTTTGCTGGTGCTGACATGCGTGCCCGGCGACAGCACCGGCACGATGCGTGAGATCGCGTCGCCTTTGGCGGTGGACGGCAGCACGATGAAGGCCTTGCCGCCGCTCGACCGGTTGGCCGCCCGCACAAAATCAGATTGCCCGCCGGTGCCCGAGTACGGCGCCGAGCCCAGGCTCTCTGAGCCGCACTGGCCCAGCAAATCGATCTGCAAGGTGGCGTTGATGGTCACCATGTTGTCGTTGCGCCCGGCCAGCTCAGGCGAGTTGGTGAAATCGACCGGGTGGATCTCCAGCCCCGGGTTGCGGTGCATGAAGCGGTACAGCTTGGCCGAGCCCAGCGCAAAAGTGGCCACCATCTTGCCCGGCAGGTAGTTCTTGCGCCGGTTGGTCACTGCGCCGGCCTCAACCAGCGTCATGATGCCGTCGCCGATCATCTCGGTGTGGATGCCCAGATCGTGCTTGTGCGTCAGCTGCATCACCACCGCGTCGGGGATGCCGCCGTAGCCGATCTGCAAGGTGCTGCCGTCGTCGATCAAATCGGCCACATATTTGCCGATGGCCTCTTGCACCGGGCCGATCTTGGGCAGGCCCACCTCCAGCACCGGCTCACTGCTCTCGACCAGTGCCGTCACCTGCGAGATGTGCACATGGCAGTTGCCACAGGCAAACGGCACGTTGGGGTTGACCTCCAGCAGCACGGCGCGGGCTTTGTTGATTGCCGCCAGCGTGTAGTCGGCCCCCAGGCTGATCGAGAAATAGCCGTGCTCGTCCATCGTCGAGGCCATGCTGACCACCACGTCGGCGGGGATCTGGCCACGCTCGATCTGGGCCGGAATCTCGGAGAAGTAGTTGGGCAAAAAATCCACCCAGCCCGCCTGGCCGCCGGCCCGGGTGGCACCACCGTAAAAAAACGCCACATGCTGCACATGCGCCACCGTGGCCGGATCAAGGTAGGCGTATTTGCGCATCGCCAGGATTTGCGCCACCTTGACGCCGTGAAAATCATGGCGCTGCTCAGACAGCGCCGTCAGCAGGGCGGGCGGCTCACCCACGCCGGTGGGCACGATGATGAAGTCACCGTTTTGCACCTGGCGCACCGCATCGCTGGCGGCCATGCGTTTTTCAAGGTATTGCTGCTGGATCGACATGGTGGCGGGCTCCTGGGGGCAAACGGGTTTGGCCAGCAGTCTAGAGCCGGCGCAGGCCACTGCATACTTCGGCCCGTTGCCGCGCTTCAGGGGATGCCCCGTGTTTTTTCTGGTCTACGTGAGTGCCGCCGTCACCTGGTTCTCCAGCGCCGAGTTGCGCGCGCTGCTGGACAGTTGCCGTGCCCACAACGCGCAGGCCGGCATCACCGGCATGCTGCTGTACAAAGACGGCAACTTCATGCAGGCGCTGGAGGGCGAAGAGTCGGCGGTGCGGGCGCTGCAGGCCCGCATCAGCGCTGATTTGCGCCACCGCGGCATGGTGGTGATCGACAGCGGCCCGGCCCAGCACCGGCAATTTGCCGACTGGCGCATGGGTTTTGCCGATCTGACGGCCGCCCCGGACGGCCTGCCGCCGGGCTACAGCCGGTTTCTGGATTTGCCGCTGACCGAGCAAGCCTTTGCCCAGGCCCCGGGCCACTGCTGGCAGTTGCTGGGCTTGTTCAGGCAGATCGACTGAGCGCCGGGCTGGCGGGCTGGCGGGCTGGTGGCCTCACTCAGGCCGCTGCCAGACCACGCCGTCCTCGTTCAGGATGGCGTCCAGCGGCACATCGTGCGGCTCGGCCTTCAACCACGGGATGTAGCCGTGCGCATAGCCCACGCCCACGGTGTACGGGCGCGGCAGCAGCGCGGCCAGCGTGCGGTCATAAAACCCGCCGCCGTAGCCCAGCCGGGTGCCGCCCGGGCCGTAGCCCACGCAGGGCACCAGCAGCAGCGCCGGCTCAAACTGCTCGGTGTCCTTGGGCTTGGGGATGCCAAAGGCGTCTTCCTCCATCGGGCAGCCCGGAAACCAGACGTGGAAGCGCAGTTGTTTGGTGTCGCGGTTGATCACCGGCAGGCCGATGCGGCGCTGCTCTTCGGCCTCGCTCCAGCGGTACAGCGCGGGCAGCGCATCAAACTCACCCTTGATCGGCCAGTACGCGCCCACCGATGTCTCACTGCGGCCCACCAGCCAGACCCGCAGCACCTGCTGCAGGTGCACCGCGCGCTGGTGGCGGTCTACCAGCGCCAGGCGCTCGGCCTGCAACTGGCGGCGCAGTTGGCCTTTGTCTTGCGACGGCTCGAAGCTGAGGTTGAAGGTATCGCTCATGGCCCGGATTGTCGGCCACCGGGCGTGATTTGGCAGCGGGCGCGACGTTGCCGGATGGCCCCGGGCAGCGCCCGGCCAGCGCCGGATCAGGCCCGGGCGTGGGCCCGGCGCGCGGCGTCGGCCAACCGGGCAGCCGCCCGATGCACGCCATGCGCCACCGCCCGCCAGGCCGCGCCGGCCCG
>JANMKO010000091.1:0-3888 GCA_031372085.1 Betaproteobacteria bacterium | reverse complement strand
CAATTCCGAGCGCATCAAGGACATCCGCAACTACATCGTGCAGGGCGTGCTGTGGCAGGCCTTCACGGCCGAGCGGCCGGTGGCGCTGCTGATCGACGAGATCGACAAGGCCGACATCGAGTTCCCGAACGACCTGCTGCGCGAGATCGACCGGATGGAGTTTTATGTCTACGAGACGCGCGAGCTGGTGCGCGCCAGGCACCGGCCGGTGGTGTTCATCACCTCCAACAACGAAAAAGAGCTGCCCGATGCGTTTTTGCGGCGCTGCTTTTTTCACTACATCAAGTTCCCGGATGCCGAGACGATGCAGCGCATCGTTGATGTGCACTTCCCCGGGTTGAAAAAAGAGTTGTTGTCGGCCGCGATGAAAACGTTTTACGAGGTGCGCAACCTGCCCGGGCTGAAGAAAAAACCGTCCACCAGTGAGCTGCTGGACTGGCTCAAGCTGCTGGTGGCCGACGACATCCCGCTGGATGTGCTGCAAAGCAAGGACGAAAAAGTCACCGTGCCGCCGCTGGTGGGCGCGCTGCTGAAAAACGAGCAGGACGTGACGCTGTTCGAGAAGCTTGTCTTCATGCAGCGCCACAACCGCTGACAGCGCTGGCTGGCCCCACACCGCGCCCGCTGACATGACCGCGCCCGAGCGAACCCCGCGCAACGCGCTGGCCGAGGGCCTGGTGGACGCTGCCGGCTTTGTCGGCGGCGCGCTGGCCGGCTGGCAACTGGGCCGCTGGCTGGGCTTTGATGTGCTGGCGCCCGGCGACTGGACGCTGCACACCCTGGCCGGCTGGGCGCTGCTGCTGCTGGGCTGCGGCCTGGGCAAATGGGCCTCGCTGCGTTGGCGCGCCCGTCAGCTCACCCGCAACAAGTAAACCGATGGCCCTGCCCCGCATCACCCGCCCGGTCACCCTGCACGGCAATCATGTGCGGCTGGAGCCGCTGTGCGCCGCGCACGCCCCGGCGCTGGCCCGGGCGGTGCAGGACGGTGACTTGTGGCAACTCTGGTACACCGCCATCCCGCCGCCCGAGCGCATGGCCGCCGAGATCGAGCGCCGGCTGGGCCTGCTGGCCGCCGGGTCGATGCTGCCGTGGGCGGTGCTCGACAGCACAGGCCGGCCGGTGGGCATGACCACCTTCATGAACATCGACCCGGCCCACCAGCGGGTGGAGATCGGCTCGACCTGGTATGCGCGCAGCGTGCAGCGCACGCCGCTCAACACCGAGGCCAAGCGGCTGCTGCTGGGCCATGCGTTTGACGCGCTGGCCTGCATTGCGGTGGAGTTCAGAACCCACCGCTTCAACAGTGCCAGCCGGCGCGCCATCGAGCGCCTGGGCGCGCAGCTGGATGGTGTTTTGCGCTGCCACCAGCGCGCCGGCAACGGCACGCTGCGCGACACGGCGGTGTACAGCATCACCGCCAACGAATGGCCCACCGTGCGCACGCACCTGGATTTTCAGCTCACCCGGAGCCCGCATGGCAGCCCAGAAATCACGCCAGAAACCCCTCACGGTTGACGATCTGTGGTCACTGGTGCGGCTGGGCAGCGCGCCCAGCCTGTCGCCCGACGGCGCACTGGCGGTATGCTCACTGGCCAGCTACTCGATGGCCGACAACAAAAGCAGCACCGCGCTGTGGCTGATGAGCACCGGGGGCGGCGCGGCGCGCGCGCTCACCCAGTGTGGTGACAAGGACGGCCAGCCCAGCTTCTCACCGCGCGGTGACCTGATCGGCTTTGTCGCCAAGCGTGAGCAGCAGGGGCACAAGGACGAAGCGCCGCAGTTCTACGTCATCCCGCCCGACGGCGGTGAGGCACGCCGGGTGGGTGACGTGCCCACCGGCATCGAGGCCTTCCGCTGGTGCCCGGGCGGCCAGCAGATCGTCTTCATCTCCTGGGTCTGGCCGGGCCTCAAAGGGGCCAAGGCCCAGGCCCGGGCGATGAAAGACTTCAAAGACCGCAAAGAGACCGGTTACGCCACCAGTGAGGCGTTTTACCGTTACTGGGACCACTTCACCCCCGCCGGCCGGGTGCCGCACCTGCACCTGATGGACCTGGGCAGCGGCAAAGTGCACGATCTGTTCGAGGGCACGGCCTACGAGCTGCAGCGGGGTGATCCGGACCGCCACTGCTTTGATGTCTCACCCGACGGCAAGCGGCTGGTATTTGCCCACGACCCGACGCCCGAGAAACGCAGCGATGGCCGTTTTGCGCTGGTCGAGCTGGATTTGAAGCGCCGCCGCTTCCAGACCGTGGCGCATGACGTGGGCTGGGATTTTGGCGCGCCGCGCTACCACCCCGACAGCCGCCAGATCGCCTTCATCGCCAGCCACCAGGCGCTGCGCCACACCATGCCGGGGCAATTGGCCGTCGTCACGCCGGGCCAGCCGGTGGAGGTGGTGAGCGCCGAGTGGGACCACGAGGTGCAGGCCCCGCTGCTGTGGGAGGCCGATGGCCAGGCGGTGTTGTTCAGCGCTGAGCAGCACGGCCAGCGCCATGTCTGGCGCTTTGACGTGGCCGACCGGCGCGCCGAGATCGCCGTGCGCGGCGGCTGGGTGCAGGGCTTTGACAAGGCCGCCGGCACGCTGGTGACGGTGGCCGACGCCGCCGACCACCCGGCCCGGCTGCATGCCCACCTGCCCGGCGCGCCGGCCCAGCGCATCGAGACCTTCAACGACAAGGTGCTGGGCGGCGTCCAGCTGGGCCGGCATGAGGCCATCACCGTCAGCGGCGCGCTGGGCGATGCGGTGCAGGTGTGGCTGTTTTACCCACCGGGCTTTGATGCCGGCAAAAAGTACCCACTGCTGCAAGTGATCCACGGCGGGCCGCACGCGGTGGTGGGCGACAACTGGCACTACCGCTGGAACAACGCGCTGTTGGCGGCGCAGGGTGGCAGCGATGGCCAGATGGTGGCGGTCGTCAACTACCACGGCTCGTCCAGCTTTGGCCATGCGTTTCTCGACAGCATCACCCACCGCTGGGGTGAGCTGGAGCTGCAAGACATCGAGGCCGCCACCAGCGCGCTGCTGCAACGCCCGTACATCGACGCCAGCCGGGTGTATGCCAGCGGCGGCAGCTACGGCGGTTACATGGTGGCCTGGATGAACGGCCACGTGCCGGCCGGCCGCTACGCGGCTTATGTCTGCCACGCCGGCTGCTTTGACTGGACGGCGATGTTTGCCGACGACGCCTGGGCCTGGCATGCCAAAGAGATGGGCGGCTGGTACTGGGACGACCCGGCGCGCGTGAACGCCCGCAGCCCGCACGCCTTTGCCGCGCAGATGCACACGCCCACGCTGGTGATGCACGGCGCGCTGGACTACCGTGTGCCCGACGCCCAGGGCCTGGCCTACTACAACACCCTCAAAGCGCGCGGCGTGGCGGCCCGGCTGCTGTGGTTTGCCGACGAGAACCACTGGGTCTTGAAGCCGCGCAACAGCAAGCTCTGGTATGCCGAGTTTCTGGGCTGGTTGAAGGCGCACCGCGTGGGTGCGACCGGTGCGACCGGCGCGACCGGTGCGGCGGGCGCGGCGCCCGGCAAAACCGCCAAAGCCGCCAAAGCCAATCGAGGCGCGGGCAAAAAGCGCTGATCCGGCGGCTGGGGCGGGTGTCCAGCCCGGCCCGGCCCCGTCAAGCCGCCTGCGCCGCGTCCAGCCCCATCGGGCTGCTGCGCTGCACCCGGTCGCGGCCGCCGCGCTTGGCGTCGTACAGCGCTGCATCGGCCCGGCGCAGCAGGTCGGTCATGCTGTCTTGCGGGCCGCGCCAATCGGCCACGCCCACGCTGGCCGTCAGCACCAGGCGGCCGTCGTCATGCACCAGCGGCAGGCTGCGCACCCGATCACACAGCCGCTCGGCAATGGCCAGCGCCTCGTCGCCGGTGGTGGCCGGCAGC
>JANMKO010000079.1:0-16245 GCA_031372085.1 Betaproteobacteria bacterium | reverse complement strand
AACACCACCTTCAATTTGTCGCCGATGCGCGCATCGCTGTTGACCACGGCACCCACATCGTGGATCAGCCGGATGATGTTTTTGGCGGTGGTGTAACTCGATGCCGCCTTGCCCGCAAAAATCACCGTGCGCGGCTGCCAGCCGGCATCGGGCTGGGCCAGGATGGCCTGGTAGCGCGTCACCGCGTGCAGCACGTTGAGCAACTGGCGCTTGTACTCATGGATGCGCTTGACCTGCACATCAAACAGGCTGACCGGGTTGACGGTGATGCCGGTGGACCGGTGGATCAGCGCGGCCAGGCGCTGCTTGTTGTCATGCTTGATGGCCATGAAGGCATGGCGGAAGGTGGCGTCATTGGCAAATGGCAGCAGGCCCTTGAGCTGGTCCAGCTCACGCCGCCAGCCGGTGCCCAGGGTTTCATCCAGCAGCTGTGCCAAACCCGGGTTGGCCTGGGCCAGCCAGCGCCGGGGTGTCACGCCATTCGTCATGTTGGTGAACCGCTCGGGCCACAGCGCGGCAAAGTCGGCAAAGATGGTCTGCACCAGCAGGTCACTGTGCAGCTGGGACACGCCGTTCACCTGGTGGCTGCCGACGATGGACAGATGCGCCATGCGCACCCGGCGCTCGGCGCCGCCATGGGCACTCTCGTCGATCAGCGACAGCCGGCGTTGAAACGCCATGTCGCCAGGCCGCAGCGCCTGCGCCAGCAACAAAAACTCATGGTTGATGCGGAAGATGATCTCCAGATGGCGTGGCAGCACCTGCTGCATCAGCGCCACCGGCCAGGTCTCCAGCGCCTCGGGCATCAGCGTGTGGTTGGTGTAGCTGAACACTTTTTGCGTCAGCGCCCAGGCAGCAGTCCAGGCAAAACCGTGTTCGTCCACCAGCAGGCGCATCAGCTCGGCCACGCCGATGGCCGGGTGGGTGTCGTTCAGGTGGATGGCCACCTTCTTGTCCAGGTTGTCCAGCGTGCCGTGCTCGGCCCGGTGGCGGGCCAGGATGTCTTGAATCGACGCCGAGGTGAAAAAATACTCCTGGCGCAGCCGCAGCTCACGCCCGGCAGGCGTGCTGTCATTCGGGTACAGCACCCACGAGATGTTCTCGAACTGGTTCTTGAACTCGGCAGCGCGGGCGTAGTCACCCGAGTTGAAGGCCGCCAGGTCGATGTGCGCCGGGGCGGCGGCCTTCCACAGCCGCAGCGTGCTCACCCGCTCGGTGCCATGGCCGGGGATCACGTGGTCATACGCCTTGGCGCTCACCTCACCAGCGTGGCGCCACACGGGGGGTGCGTCGGCCAGCGCAGACCGCTCAACCCAGCCGCCAAAGCGCACCGGGTAGTGCACGCCCTGGCGCGGAAACTCCCACGGCGTGCCGTCTTCCAGCCACGGGTCGGGGTGCTCGATCTGGCGGCCGTCCTGGATGGTCTGGGCAAACATGCCAAATTCGTAGCGGATGCCGTAGCCGTAGCTGGGCAGGCCCACGCTGGCCATCGAATCGAGAAAACACGCCGCCAGCCGGCCCAGGCCGCCATTGCCCAGCGCGGCGTCGGGCTCATGGGCGCGGATGTCTTCCAGCGTGCGGGCATGCTGGCCCAGGCTGCCAGCGGCGGCGCTGTCCAGGCCCAGTGCGGCCAGCGCATTGCCCAGGCTGCGGCCGATCAAGAACTCCATCGACAGGTAATACACCCGGCGCGCTTTGGCGTGGCGGTCGGCCGCATCGCCCGCCACCCAGCGGCGTGACAGCTCGGCGCGCGCGGCCTGCGCCACCGCGCTCATCAAATCCACCGGTCCGGCGTCGGCCGGCACCACGCCCACGGTGTGCAGCAGGTGGCGCTCGATACGGGCGGCCAGCGGGTCAAGTGTGGCGGTGGCGGTGGCGGGGGCGGTGGCGGATGACAGCAAGGTGCTCATGGTGTGCGTCCGGTAGGCAGTGGGGTGCGGGCCGCTCGGGGGCGGGTTGCGCGTGGGGCTGGGTTTGAATCCGGCAGCATTATTCATGCCTTGGCCATTTTGAAACCGCTGCCAGCCATGGCACCATGCATCTTGAAACCACGTTGTTGCGGGCAAAGGGTGCTGGCAACGAGACAGTGGCCGGCGGAGACGACCTCACCATGCCCAACAGCGAACTTGAATCCAGTTTTGACCTGCCCAAACGCGCCGTGGCGCTGGTGCTGGCCGGTGGCCGGGGCAGCCGGCTGAAGGATCTGACCGACCGCCGCGCCAAGCCGGCGGTGTACTTTGGCGGCAAGTTCCGCATCGTTGACTTTGCACTGTCCAACTGTCTGAACTCGGGCATCCGGCGCATCGGCGTCATCACCCAGTACAAAAGCCACAGCCTGCTGCGCCACTTGCAGCGCGGCTGGGCTTTCTTGAAATCCGAGATGAACGAGTTTGTTGATCTGCTGCCGGCCCAGCAGCGGGTGGACGAAGAAAGCTGGTACCGCGGCACCGCCGATGCGGTTTACCAGAACCAGGACATCCTGGCGGCCTACGGCGCCGACTACATCGTGGTGCTGGCCGGTGACCACATCTACAAGATGAACTACGCGCTGATGCTGGCCGACCATGTCAAGCACGGCCGTGAATGCACCGTGG
The DNA here is from genome assembly GCA_031372085.1 of Betaproteobacteria bacterium. GTDB lineage: Bacteria > Pseudomonadota > Gammaproteobacteria > Burkholderiales > Burkholderiaceae_C > Pseudaquabacterium. The sequence continues at coordinate 13,651 of JANMKO010000079.1, read as the reverse complement.
GCTGCATCGAGGTGAGCCGGGCCGAGGCCAGTGCTTTTGGTGTGATGGCCATCGACGACAAACGCCTGATCATCGATTTTGTCGAGAAGCCCGCCGACCCACCCGCCATGCCTGGCAAGCCTGAGCGCAGCCTGGCCAGCATGGGCATCTACATCTTCAACGCGCGCTACCTGTACAAAGAGCTGGAGCGTGATCTGGCCGACCCCAACTCGACCCACGATTTTGGCAAAGACATCATCCCGGCGGCGGTGCGCAACGGCCAGGCGGTGGCGCACCCGTTTGACATGAGCTGCGTGGGCACCAAACACGGCCTGCATCCCTACTGGCGCGACGTGGGCACCATCGACGCCTACTGGGACGCCAACATCGACTTGACGGCCACCGACCCTGAACTCAACCTCTACGACACGCGCTGGCCGATCTGGACTTACCAGGCCCAGTTGCCGCCGGCCAAGTTTGTGCACAACCAGCCCGACCGGCGCGGGCTGGCGGTCGAATCGATGGTCTCGGGCGGCTGCATCGTCTCGGGCAGCGTGTTCCGCTCGGTGCTGTTCTCCAGCGTGCGGGTGCACTCCCACAGCATGGTGAACTGGAGCGTGCTGCTGCCCGAGGTGGTGGTGGGGCGCGGCGCCCGGCTCACCAAAGTGATCGTGGACCGCGGCTGCACCATCCCGGACGGCATGGTGGTCGGTGAGGACGCCGAAGAAGACGCGCGGCGCTTTCACCGCAGCGAGCAGGGCGTGACGCTGGTCACCCGCAACATGCTGCTGGCGCTGACGAGCTGAAGCGTGGCGCCCGCCCGACCCGCCGCGCGGGCGGCTGCCATGCCGGTTGCCATGCCTGCTGCCATGCCGGTTGCCATGCCGGTTGCCATGCGGACAGGCGCTGGTTTCAGCCGCCCGCGCATGCAACCACCCTGATGAAAGTGTCGCGATGAAAGTGCTTCACGTGGCCGCCGAGGTCTACCCGCTGGTCAAGACCGGCGGCCTGGCCGATGTGGTGGCTGCACTCCCACCCGCGCTGGCCGAGGCCGGGGCTGACGTGCGCCTGCTGCTGCCCGGCCTGCCGGCCATCCTGGACGCCGTGCAATCGGCGCGCACGGTGATCGACATCGGCGCCTGCTTTGGCGCGCTGCGGGTGCGGCTGCTGCTGGCCCGCATGCCGGGCAGCCACCTGCCGGTGTACGTGATCGACGCGCCGCATTTGTATCGGCGCGGCGGCGGCCCCTACCAGGCCAGCGACGGCAGTGAGTGGCCCGACAACCTGCAACGCTTTGCGCTGCTGGGCTGGGTGGCCGCGCACCTGGCCGCCGACGACGCCGACCCGGCCTGGGTGCCCGACATCGTGCATGCCCATGATTGGCATGCGGCGATGGCCTGCGCCTACATGGCCGACCACCGGCCGACGGCGGCGGCGTCGGTGTTCACGGTGCACAACCTGGCCTTCCAGGGCTTGTTTGCGCACCATGACTGGGCGCTGCTGGGCTTGAACTCCCGTTACCTGTCGCCGTCGGGCATTGAGTTCCACGGCCAGGTGTCGTTCATGAAAGCCGGCCTCAAATTTGCCGACAAGGTGACCACCGTCAGCCCCACTTACGCAGTGGAGATCGCCACGCATGAGTTTGGCTGCGGCCTGGACGGCGTGATCCGGGGCCGGGCGGCGGATGTCAGCGGCATCCTGAACGGCATCGACGAGGCGGTGTGGAGCCCGGCCGACGACCCGGCCATCGCCGCCCGCTACGACGCAGATCGCCTGGCCGGCAAGCGCGTGTGCCGGCAGGCGCTGCAAAAGATGATGGGCCTGGCGCCGGATGAAAAAGCCTTGGTTCTCACCGTCGTCAGCCGGCTCACCGCGCAAAAAGGGCTTGATCTTGTGCTGGCCGCGCTGCCCGCGCTGGTGCGTGCCGGTGTGCAGTTTGCGGTGCAAGGCACGGGTGATCCGGTGCTGGAGGCGGCCTTGCGCATGGCCGAGCAGGCGCACCCGGGCCGGGTGGCGGTGCACATCGGCTATGACGAGGCGCGGGCGCACCAGTTGCTTGCCGGCGCCGATGTGATTGCCGTGCCGTCGCGCTTTGAGCCCTGCGGCCTGACGCAGTTGTACGGCTTGCGCTACGGCACCTTGCCGGTGGTGCGGCGGGTGGGCGGGCTGGCCGACACGGTGAGCGATGCCCACCCCAATACGCAGACCGGTGTGCTGTTTGACGCCGCCACGCCGGCCGCGTTCGAGTCTGGCGTGCAGCGCGCCCTGTCCCTCAAGGCCCAGCCCGCCGCCTGGCAGGCGGTGATGCGGCGCGGCATGGTGCAAGACTTGTCATGGGCCGGCCCGGCGCGGGATTATCTGGCGCTCTATGCCCAGGCCCGGCTGGCACGGGCTGCGTCACCGCGCTACCTGGTGGCTTGAGAATGTCAGCGCAAGCGCCGCCCGATTGATCCTGTCGGGGTGGCCCTGCCGGCGCCCGGGCTGGCGTGCGATCAGCGGGCGGCGTTGTCTTGATCCGGGTCGGCAGGTGCGTTAGGCTGGCCGCAGGCCTTCGCCCGCCCAGGTCTGATTTGAGTCCCGATGCGGCGTTGCACCGCGTCAACCCCACGCCGATCTGCATGAAATCCTCTTCCAGCGACAGCCCTGTGCACCCGCCGCTGCGGGTGTGGCGCATCGTTGGCGGCTACGCGCTGATGGCCAGCGTGTGGATCGGCCTGGCGGATGCGGCTTTGCCGTGGCTGATCGCTGACCCGGCGCAGCGGGCGCTGGCCGGCACCCTGAAGAACTGGGCGTTTGTCGGTATCACGGCACTGCTGCTGGGCGTCTTGCTGCGCCGGTTGCACGGCCGGCAACAACAGGCGCTGGCCAGTGAACACAGCGCACGGCTGGCGCAGGGCAGCACGCAGCGCCTGCTGCAAACCCTGTCTGAGAGCACCACCGACGCTATCTTTGCCAAAGACCTCGACGGCCGCTACCTGATGTTCAACCGCGAGGCCGCGCGGCTGGCCGGTAGCAGCCCTTTGCAGGTGCTGGGGTGCGATGACGAGGCGCTGTTTGCGCCCGCGCAGGCGGCGATGATCCGCAGCAACGACCGGCGCGTGATGGCGCAAGACCGGCCTGAGACATTTGAAGAAGAGATCGACACAGCGGACGGGCGGCTGGTTTTTCTGGCCACCAAGGGCCCGCTGCACGATGCCGATGGCCAGGTGGTGGGCCTGTTCGGCATCGCGCGCGATATCACCCAGCGGCGCGAGCTTGAGCGGCAGCGGCAAGCGGCGCACGACCGCATGCGTGACGTGCTGGCCCGGGTAGACGATGGCCTGGTCGCCCTTGATCGCAACTGGTGCTACACCTACCTCAACCAGCAGGCCGTGCGCATGCTGGGCCGTGAAAAGCCGGAGGATTTGCTTGGCCGCCACATCTGGACCGAGTTTCCGGACGGGCTGGGCCAGCCCTTTCACAAGGCTTACGAGCAGGCAATGGCCACCCAGCGCCACGTTGTATTCGAAGACCACTACGCGCCGTGGGATTTGTGGTTTGAGAACCGCGTCTACCCGTCGCCCGATGGCCTGTCGATCTATTTCAGCGACATCACGCTGCGCCGGCGAGCCGAAGACGCGCTGCGCTTGAGCGAGCTGCGCTACCGCCTGGCAGCGGCCGGCGGCCAGGTGTGGGACTGGAACGTGCTCACTGGCCTGGTTGATTTCCCGCCCGCGTTCTGGCAACAACTGGACTGTGCGCCGCCGCCTTCGCAACAGGCCGTGGCGCGTTTCGAGGCCCTGTTGCACCCCGACGACCTGCCGCGCTGGCGCCAATCGCTGCGCGAGCATCTGGCGCGGCGCGTGCCGTATGAGCTTGACTACCGGGCCCGCCATGCCAACGGCACCTGGCGCTGGTTCCACACCCAGGGCCAGGCGGTGTGGGCCACCGATGGGCGGGCCAGCTACATGGCGGGCACCACGTTTGATATCACCGAGCGGCAAGAGGCGGGTGCCGCGCTGCGCCAATCGGAAGCCTACCGCCGCAGCCTGTTTGAGCAGTTGGGCGATGGCGTGCTGCTGCTTGACCGTGAGCACCGCCTGCTCGACGCCAACCCCCAGGCGCTGAGCATGCTGGGCTACAGCCTGGACGAGCTGACCCGATTGGTGGTGCGCGATGTGCTGCCCGCGGTGGAGCACCGCCGCATTGACGAAGACGTGGCCCGGGTGATGTCGGGCGAGCCGCACCTGGCTGAATGGTCGTTTCTGCGCAAGGACGGCAGTCGCTTCTCGGCCGAGGCCAGCGCACGGCTGCTGGACCACCAGCGCTTTGTCGCCGTGGTGCGTGACATCAGCGCCCGGCGCCAAACCGAGCAGGCGCTGTTGACCTACCAGCGTGAGCTGTCCGAGCTGGCCCAGCGGCTGCTGGCGCAAGAAAAGACGACCACCCAGCGTGTGGCGCAGACCTTGCACGATCACCTGGGCCAGACGCTGGCCGGCGCCCGGCTCAACCTCGATGCCTGCATCTTGCTGTACGGCTCCAGCATGCCCGGCCCGTTGAAAGAGCACAGCGCCCGGCTGGCCTATTTGCTGGCCCAGGCGGTGCGCGAAGTGCGCCAGGTGCTGGTCGACCTGCGGCCCCCGCTGCTGGAGGACCAGGGCCTGAGCGCCGCCTTCGACAATGAGATCGGCGCCAGCGCCATCGCCGGTGACGGCGTGGACGTGCTGCTTGAAGTGGCGGACGATGCGACGGGCCGGCGCTGGCCGGCCGATGTGGAGTACGGCGCTTTCATGGTGGGGCGCGAGGCCATCTCCAACGCCCGGCAACACGCGGCGGCCTCGCTGATCCGGGTGGTGTTGGGCGGTGACGACAGCGCGCTCAGCCTGGATGTGATCGACGACGGCGGCGGTATCGCGGCGCCGCTGCTGCAGGGCCGGCCGGGCCACCTGGGCATTGTCGGCATGCGTGAGCGGGCGCTGGCCATCGGCGCGCGCTTTGGCGTTGACGCTGAGCCCGCCGGTGGCACGCGGGTGAGCTTGCGCTGGCAGGCGCGCGGGCCATGATCAACATCTACCTGGTCGATGACCACGCGATGCTGCGCGACGGCCTGCGCGCCGTGTTGCAAGGCGGGCAGTACCGTGTGGTGGGTGAATCGGCAGATTGCACGCAGGCTCTGGCCGACATCCAGCAACTGGCGCCTGCCGTTCTGCTGCTTGACCTGCAATTGGGCCAGCGCTCGGGCCTGGAGCTGCTGACTGAAATCCAGCGCCGCCGTCTCGCCGTGCGCACCGTGGTGCTGACGATGTCAGCGCAGCCGCGCCACGTGGCCCAAGCTTTGCGCCTGGGTGCTTTGGGCTATGTGCTCAAGGGTGCGTCGGCGGCTGAATTGATACAGGCCATCGACAGCGTGATGCAGGGCCGGCGCTTTCTTGGCAGCGATGTCGCCGATCTGGCGGTGCAGGGCCTGGTGGCGCGGGATGGCGACGCCGCACTCGATGCCTTGTCGGCGCGCGAGCGCCAGATCATCGTGCTGGTGGTGCGCGGCGGCTCCAGTGCCGAGATTGCCGCCGCCCTGCACCTGTCGCCCAAGACGGTTGACTCTTACCGCAGCCGGCTGATGGCCAAGATCGGCGTCTCGGACGTGCCGGCGCTGGTGCGTTTTGCCATCCGCGCCGGCTTGATCGACGCCGACGAGCCGTAGCCTGCTGGCCCGGCCTGATAACGGCCGGCTTGCATGGGCGCCCGTCAGGCAGCGTACAGAACTCCCCGCAGACAGCGTGCCGGCCGCCACTTAGCGTACACAGCTCCGGTCACGTGTGTCGGCGCCTGCCGGGCGCGGCGTCCGGTCAAAGCCGTTGTATGCCCGCTGCCCTGCCAAACTGTTCATGCCCCATCGGCCTGGTTTGCCCGGCCTGCTGTGCCGCTGGGCCCCGCGCTCGATGACTGCCAACACCCTGCCGCCCGATGAGGCGGCCCGCCTGCTGACCCTGAACGCGCTGCATGTGCTTGACACACCGGCTGACCCGGTGCTGGACGGCCTGGTGCGCAGCGCTGCGGCCTTGCTGGGCTGCTCGATTTCAGCCGTCAGCCTGACCGACCGGCATCGCCAATGGTTCAAGGCGCGGGTCGGGCTGGGCGTGAGCCAGATGCCGCGCGAGCTGGCTTTCTGCGCCCACGCCATCTTGGGTGGTGATGCCTTGTTCGAGGTGCCAGACGCCCGCCTGGATCCTCGGTTTGCCGACAGCCCCCTGGTCACGGGCGAGTCGGGCGTGCGGTTTTACGCCGGCGTGACACTGGATATCGACGGCCACAAGATCGGCACCCTGTGTGTGATCGATGCGCAGCCGCGCCGGCTCAGCGCCGCGCAGCGTGATCTGCTGTGCGATCTGGCGCGGGCGGTTGAGCACTGGATGCTGAGCTGGCGGCAGATGCAGCACCTGCGCCAGTTGTCGCTGGCCGTAGAGCAGAGCGTCGAGAGCATTGTCATCACCGACCTGGCGGCCAATATCGAGTACGTCAATCCGGCGGCGTTGGCCGAATGGGGCTACACGCGCGCCGAGATGATTGGCCGCAACGCCCGCCTGCTGCTCTGCGGCAAGGCTGCCGCCCAGACTTACCGTGCGCTGCGCGCCAGACTGTTGGCTGCGCGGCCTTGGAAAGGCCTGACCCTGAACCGGCGCAAGGACGGCAGCGACTGCCTGTCGGCTGCCACCGTGACGCCGATCCGCGCGCCGCACGGCCACATCACGCACTACCTGGCCGTGCTGGAGGACATGACCGAAAAACAGCGCATGGCCGAAGAACTGGACCGGCATCGCCAACACCTCGAAGAGCGCGTGGCCGAGCGCACCGCCGGGCTTGATCTGGCCCGGCGCGCCGCTGAGGCGGCCAATGAGGCCAAGAGTGCGTTTTTGGCGACCATGAGCCATGAAATCCGCACGCCAATGAACGGCGTGGTGGGCATCGTCGATGTGCTGCGCCAGTCAAGCCTGACGCCCTACCAAAGTGACCTGGCCGACACCATCCGCGAGTCGGCCTTCGCATTGCTGGGCATCATTGACGGCATCCTCGACTTCTCCAAGATCGAGGCCGGCCAACTGGCGCTCGATTGTGAGCCGGTGCACCTGCTGCGGCTGGTCGAAGGCGTTTGCGACGGCCTGCTGCCGGTGGCGTGCAACCGTGGCGTGGGCCTGCGGGTGTATGTCGACCCAGGCCTGCCCGATCTGATCCGCAGTGACGCGGTGCGCTTGCGGCAGATTCTGAACAACCTGCTGGGCAATGCGATCAAGTTCTCAGCCGGGCTCGACCGCCCAGGCCAGGTGCAGTTGCGTGTTGAACCCGGTGCCGCCGGGCAATTGCGCCTGCAAGTGGGCGACAACGGTATCGGCATTGCGCCGGAGGCACTGGCCCGGGTTTTCCAGCCCTTTGCACAGGCTGAGGGATCGACCACCCGGCGCTACGGGGGCACCGGGCTGGGCTTGTCGATCTGCCGCCGGCTGGTCGATCTGTTTGGCGGCAGCATCGAGGTGGCCAGCGCAGCCGGCGCTGGCGCCACCTTCACGGTGACGCTGCCGCTGCATGCCGATGCCATTGCACCGGCGCCGCCGCTGCCAAGCCTGGCGGGGCTGGATTGCCATCTGCTGCTGCGCGACGCACAGCAGGCCGGCGACTGGTGCACCTACCTCACCGCAGCCGGCGCCAGCGCACGGGCCTGGCCGGACGCGACTGCCTTGCACCGGGGGCTGGTGGTGCCAGCCGGCAAGCGGGCGGTGCTGGTGATCGAGGGCGACGCCGACAGCGCGGCAGTTGTCAGTCAACAGCGGGCCACGCCGGGCCAAACGGCGGCGCCGGCAGCGGCGCAGGTGATGACCCCGATACCGGCGGCAGCGGTGGTGCGCATCGGCCCAGGCCAGCGCCGCAGTGCGCGCCAGGTCGGCCCCGGCCAGGTGTCGCTTGACATCGACGCGGTGCACCGTGCCGCGTTGTTGCAGGCGGTGGCACTGGCCGCTGGGCACACCCTGGCCGAGCCCGGCGACACCGCCCGCAGCTTGCCCATTGGCGGGCTGGCACCAATCAGTGTGGACGAGGCCGCAGCGCAGGGCCGGCTGGTGCTGGTGGCCGAGGACAACAAGATCAACCAGAAAGTGATCGGTCGGCAACTGGCGCTGCTGGGCCTGGCCGCCGAGGTGGTGGACGATGGCCTGGCTGCATTGGCGTGCTGGCGTGCCTGCCGTGACCGGCCACGCCACAGCCTGCTGCTGACCGACCTGCACATGCCTGGCATGGACGGCTACGCGCTCAGCGCCCGCATCCGCAGCCTGGAGGGGCCCGACCAGCGCCTGCCGATCATCGCGCTCACCGCCAACGCCTTGCGCGGCGAGGCCGAGCGCTGCCGCGCTGCCGGCATGGACGACTACCTCAGCAAGCCGGTGCAGTTGCACCAGTTGCGCGCCATGCTGGCCCTGTGGTTGCCGGCGGCGGGCCCTGCGCACCCGCCTGAGCCCGCCGACCGTGCCGCAGCGGCCTGCAACAACCCTGCGCTGCCGGTGCTTGACAGGTCGGTGCTGGCACAGTTGATCGGCCACGATCCTGCGGTTCTGGCTGAGTTTCACCAGCACTTTGTGCTCTCTGCGCAAGCCACCGGCGATGAGGTGCACCAGGCCGCAGCGCAGGCCGACTGGGCCACTGTCGGTGCCCTGGCGCACCGTTTGAAGTCATCGGCGCGTGCCGTCGGCGCGCTGGCGCTGGGCGCCTGCTGCGACACGCTTGAGCACGCCTGCCGGGCCGGCGATGGCCCGGCGGTGCCGGGCTTGCTGCGGCGCTTTGATGACGCGCTGGCCCGCGCGCTGGCCCGGCTTTGCCCGCCACCCGGTGCTGGCTCGGCAACCGCAGCCGATGCCTGCGCGGCGGCAGTGGCCAACGCCAGTACGGCAGCAGCGGCCAACGCCTGCGCGGTGGCACCGGCGGCGGCCTGTACAGCCGAGGCGGGCGTGTTGCTGGTGGACGATGATCCGCTCCAATTGGCCGTCTTGCAGCGCCAGTTGGCCATGCTGGCAGTCGCACCGGTGCAAGCCTGCCGATCAGGCGCGCAGGCGATGGCCTGGCTGCAAGGGCGTGACAGCTCTGCGCTGCTGCTGCTGCTGGACCTGAACATGCCGGGCATGGATGGCGTGGAGTTCATGCGCCACCTGGCCGAGCGCCACTACGCCGGGGCGCTGGCGCTGATCAGCGGCACCGATGCGCGCGTGCTTGAGACGGCGGCCAAACTGGCCACGGCCTACCAGCTCAACGTGCAGGGCCATCTGCACAAGCCCGTTCGCGCTGACGCGCTGTGCGCGCTGATCGAGCGCTGGCGCGGTTTCATTCCGGCGCAGGCGCGGCAAAAAGGCCTGGCTTACGCACCGCAGGACATCGAGCATGCGATCAACAGCGGCGCGCTGGTGCTGCATTTCCAGCCCAAAGTGGCGCTGCACGACGGCCAGTGGCTGGGCGTCGAGGCCTTGGTGCGCTGGCAGCACCTCAGCCACGGCCTGCTGTACCCCGACAGCTTCATCGCCGTGGCCGAGGCGCACGGCCTGATTGATGCGCTGACGCGCTGCGTGCTGGCCCAAGCGCTGACCCAGGCCCGGCGCTGGCGCGACGGCGGGCTGGCGCTGCGCGTGGCGGTCAACATCTCGATGGACAACCTGGCGCGGCTGGATTTCTCGGACTTTGTGCTCGATGAGGTGGCGCGCCACGGGGTGCCAGCCACCGACCTGGTGCTGGAGGTGACCGAATCGCGCCTGATGGGCGACACGCGCGCGCCAATCGACATCCTGACGCGGCTGCGGCTCAAGCGCATCGGGTTGTCCATCGACGACTTTGGCACCGGCCATTCGTCACTGGCGCAATTGCGCGACATCCCGTTTGACGAGTTGAAGATTGATCGCGGCTTTGTCCACGGCAGCCGCGACCATGCCACCCAGCGGGCCATCTTCCGGGCCAGCCTGGAGATGGCGCACCAGCTCGGCATGACGGCCGTGGCGGAGGGCGTGGAAGACCGCGCCGACTGGAACTTCGTGCGCGCCTCGGGTTGCGACATGGCGCAGGGCTATTTCGTGGCCCGGCCCATGCCGGCCGACGCTTTGCCGGCGTGGGCTGCGCAGTGGCAGCAGCGCTTCGAGGCCCTGTGATGGTGATCAACGACACCGGCCATCGGGTGCCGCCCATCAGCCGTCGGCAAGCCGGCGGCAAGCCCAGGCCGCAGCACCGCCAGCGCCAGCGAGGGCCCGCACGGTGAGCCCGCTGTTGCAGGACCCCGATGAGCCGAGCCTGGAACTTGCCAGCCCGCCGCAATCCGCGCGTGCGCTGGCCGAGCAAGCCAGGCGCTTGCGACCGCTGCTGCTGGTGGTGGACGATGACAAGTTTGTGCACAAACTGATGGCGCGCGTGCTGGGCGCTGCGCACTACGACGTGCTGTGTGTTGCCAGCGCCACCAAGGCGATCACGCTGCTGCGCGAGCGCCGACCTGACCTGATCCTGATGGACATCGGGCTGCCCGGCGTTGACGGCATCCAGTTGACACGCCAGTTGAAGGCGGCTGTGCCGCTGGCCACAATCCCGGTGATCATGCTGAGCGGGCAAAGCGGCCGGCAGGTCATCATCGACAGTCTCAGCGTCGGCGCTGTCGACTTCATCGTCAAACCGGTAGACCGCGACATCCTGCTGAAGAAAGTGGCGCGTTGGCTGGCGCGATAAAGCGTGCAGTTCCGGCTTGCGCAGCGCGGCGCACAAGCGCCCGGTGGCGGAGGGAAAGGGATTCGAACCCTTGGGGGGCTGTTAACCCCCACACGCTTTCCAGGCGTGCGACTTAAACCGCTCATCCATCCCTCCGGCGAGCAACCGCAAATTCTAGCCCACCGGGTTCAGGGCGCTGCCTTGCAGCCAGCCCAGCGGCACAAAGTCGGTGGCCCGGGCGTTTGTGCATTCCAGCACCACGGGCGGGGCGCAGCCGTCCAGGTAAGCCTCGCGCCAGCGCAGCGCACAAACACACCAGCGGTCACCGGGCTTCAAGCCCTTGAAACGCATCTCGGGCCGGGGCGTGATCAGGTCGTTGCCGCGCTCAAACTGGAAGTTCAAAAACGCCACGGTCATGCGCGCACACACCACGTGGCTGCCGGTGTCTTGCGCATTGGTGTGGCAGCAACCGTCCCGAAACCAGCCGGTCAGCGGGTCGTACGAGCAGGGCTGCAAAGCCTCGCCCAGCAGATTGACGGCTTGACGATCAGGCATGGCCGCGCACCGGCAACGCCCCCGGGGCAGGCACCGCGCCGGATTTCATCACCGCCATCGCGGTGGCGATCAACCCGGCCACTTCCGTCATGTTGCCCGGCACGATCATCGTGTTGTTGGTCTTGGCCAGCGCCTGGTAGGCGTCGATGGCGCGCTCGGCCACTTTGAGCTGCACCGCTTGCTCACCGCCCGGCTGGCCGATGGCCGCCGCGATCTGGCGGATCGCGTCTGCGGTGGCGGTGGCCACGGCGGTGATGGCCGCTGCCTCGCCCTGCGCCTTGTTGATCTCGGCCTGTTTTTCGCCCTCGCTGCGCGCAATCGATGCCTCGCGCGCGCCGGTGGCGATGTTGATCTGCTCCTGGCGCCGGCCCTCGCTGGCGGCGATCAGCGCGCGTTTCTCGCGCTCGGCGGTGATCTGGGCTTGCATGCTGTGCAGGATGGCGGCCGGCGGCGTCAAATCTTTGATCTCGTAGCGCAGCACCTTGACGCCCCAGTTCAGCGCCGCCTCGTCCAGTGACAACACCACCGACGAGTTGATCTGCGCCCGCTCCTCAAACGTCTTGTCCAGCTCCATGCGGCCGATCACGCTGCGCAAGGTGGTCTGCGCCAGTTGGGTGATGGCCACGATGTAGTTGGACGAGCCGTAGCTGGCGCGCATCGCGTCGGTGACCTGAAAGTACAGGATGCCGTCCACCGTGAGCTGGGTGTTGTCCTTGGTGATGCAGACCTGGCTGGGCACATCGAGCGGGATTTCTTTGAGTGAATGCTTGTAGGCCAACCGGTCGACAAACGGCACCAGGATGTTGAGCCCGGGCGTCAGCGTGGCGTGGTACTTGCCCAGCCGCTCAACCACCCAGGCGTTTTGCTGCGGCACCACCTTGATCGACCGCACCACAAAGATGACGGCTACGACGAGCACGAGCAGGGCGATGTATTCCATGAGGGGCAATCTTTCAAAGGCGGGCAGAAAAAATCAGACGCGGTCGAGCAGCAAACAACTGCCCTCGACCGCACGGATCACAAACTCACCGGCAGCGGGCGCGCCGCTGCCGGCAAAGCGCACATCCCAGCCGGCACCCCGGTAGTGGATACGGGCTGAGCCATCGGCGCGCCAGTGCGCCACCTGCACCAGGCCGCCGATGTCCAGATTGACGTCCCGGTTGGCTGCGGCGGGGGCGCGCGCCGGCTGGCGGCTGCGCCGCAGATGCCAAAACGCCACTGCACCCCCGCCCACCAGCGCGGCGGCCAACAACTGGGCGCTCAAGGCCAGCCCGGCCATCGCCGCCAGCGCGGCAGCCGCCGCGCCCAGCGCCAACATCAGCAGGTAAAACGTGCCGCTGGCCAGCTCGGCGGCCACCAGCCCGGCGGCGGCCAACCACCACAGGGTGGGGGCGTTCCAGTCCATCATCAACTCCTTGCGCCGGGCCAGGCCAGGCGCTGTGGCTCAGTGTAGTCACCCGGCTGCGGTGGTCATCGGTCCGCGCTTGATCCACCCCTACACTTCGCCCCTCGCTCGCGGCGCGCCCGTGTTCTTGAGCCACTTTTTGGCGCTTTTTCTGGCCAGCCCGCAAGGAGCTTCTGATGCAGCATTTCCGCTTTCCCATCGTCATCATCGACGAGGATTACCGCTCGGAGAACACCTCGGGGCTGGGCATCCGCGCACTCGCCCAGGCGATCGAGAAAGAGGGCTTCGAGGTGCTGGGCGTCACCAGCTACGGCGATTTAAGCCAGTTTGCCCAGCAGCAAAGCCGGGCCAGCGCCTTCATCCTGTCGATCGACGATGAAGAGTTCACCCCCGGCCCCGAGCTCGACCCGGCGGTGTTGAACCTGCGCAAGTTCATCCAGGAGATCCGCTTCAAGAACAGCGACATCCCGATCTACCTGTACGGCGAGACCCGCACCAGCCAGCATCTGCCCAACGACATCCTGCGCGAGCTGCATGGGTTTATCCACATGTTCGAGGACACGCCCGAGTTTGTCGCCCGGCACATCATCCGCGAGGCCAAAAGCTACCTCGACGGCGTGGCACCGCCGTTTTTCAAGGCGCTGGTCGATTACGCGCAAGACGGCTCGTACTCCTGGCACTGCCCCGGCCATTCAGGCGGGGTGGCGTTTTTGAAAAGCCCGGTGGGCCAGATGTTTCACCAGTTTTTTGGCGAAAACATGCTGCGCGCCGATGTCTGCAATGCGGTGGATGAACTCGGCCAGTTGCTCGACCACACCGGCCCGGTGGCGGCCAGTGAGAAAAATGCCGCGCGCATCTTCAATGCCGATCACTGCTTCTTCGTCACCAATGGCACGTCCACCAGCAACAAGATGGTCTGGCACCACACGGTGGCGCCGGGCGATGTGGTGGTGGTAGACCGCAACTGCCACAAAAGCATCCTGCACAGCATCATCATGACCGGCGCGGTGCCGGTGT
>JANMKO010000051.1:0-7786 GCA_031372085.1 Betaproteobacteria bacterium | reverse complement strand
CGCGGCCAGCCGCTGGATGGCCAGCCGGGCCTGGGCAGCGGGGACCACCACATCGCTGGCGCCGTGGAAAAAATGCAGCGTGGTGTGTTGCGGCGCCTGCGCGGGCAGCGTGGCGTAGCGGCCGGCAAACGACAGCACCCGGCCGGCAATGCCGTCCTCGTGTTGCACCAGCTCCAGCGCCAGGATCGCGCCTTGCGAGAACCCGACCAGCGCGGTGGCCGCCGGGCCCACACCGGTGGCCGCCTGGGCGGCGCGCACCCAATCGGCCAGGCGCGGCAGCACGGCAGCCACGCGGGCCGGGCGGTTGGCCTCGGTGTCGGGGCCTTGTGCATCGGCGTGCGCAAACCACTGGCGGCCGGTGGCTGGCGGGTCGGCTGCCGCAAAACCATCGGGCGCCAGCAGCACGGCCTGCGGGAAGGCCAGGCGCAGCCGGCGGGCCAGCGGCGCCATGCTGGCGGCGCTGTCGCCCGAGCCGTGCAGCAACACCATCAATTGCTCGGGCCGGCCGGCCAGGGGCAGCCATTGCAGGGTGTCGGGCAGCAGGGGCCCGCGTTGCAAGGGGGCGGACAGCGCCGACGCAGGCAGCGGGGGCGCGCTGGCGTGGGGGATCGGGGGCGTGGTCATCGCGGTATTTTCGGCGGTTTGCGGGGGCGGGCCTGGTGCTGATGGCGCCCACCCGTGCTGCCCACCCGTGCTGCCCACCCGGGGCGTTTTCACCCGTGGCGCCCACCCGTGGCGTTTTCACCCGTCGCGCCCGCCTGTGCCACTCACCCGTGCCACTCAACCGGGCCGCCCACCCGTGCCACTCAACCGTGCCGCCCACCCGAGCGCCCCGCCCGTGCCACCCGCCCATACAACGCGCCCTTGCCGGGTACCCGCTGGCGGGACTGGGCGCACTGGCAAGCCATCAGTGGAAATCGCGGCTCTTGCTGACCAGCCCGTGCAGCAGCGCCGAATGGTCGATCAGCTTGTGCGCCACCAGGTGGCGCACGGCGTGGGCGCTGTCACCCACACGCTGCCAGACGCCGTACACCGTCAGCAGGGTGGACGCCAGCAACGGTATGCGCTGGGCGGTGGCCACCGTGGGCCAGACCACCACATTGACCGCGCCGGTGTCGTCTTCGAGGGTGACAAACACCACGCCGTTGGCGGTGCCGGGCCGCTGGCGGTGGGTGACCAGGCCCGACGCGCGCACCAACTGGCCGTGGCGGCACAGCGCCAGCACCGCCGCCGGCTGCACCTTGAAGGCTGCCAACTGGCTGCGCAGCAAGGCCAGCGGATGGTGGCTGAGCGACAGGCCGGTGCTGCGGTAGTCGGCCAGCACCGCCAGGCCCGGCGCGGGGGCCGCCAGCGTGGCCGGCAATTCTTGCGTGCGGGTGGCTTGCAGCAGTGCGGTGGCGCGGGTGTCCACGCCGCGCACCGCCCAGGCGGCCTGGTGGCGGTGGCCCACCAGCGGCGCCAGCGCATCGCCCTGGGCCAGCAATTGCAGCGCGTGGGCGTCCAGGCCGGCACGGCGGGCCAGGTCTTCGATGCTGGTGAAGGGGTGGGCCACTCCGCCCTGCCCTGCGCTGCCGGCGGCCAGCCGTGCATCGGCCCGCGCGGCCACCAGGCGCCGGGCGTCGGACTCGGTGAAGCCGATCAACCGGTTGAAGCCCAGCCGCACCGGGCGCAGACCGGCGTGGCCGGCGCCCGGGCCAAGATCCGGGCCGGACGCTGGATTGCCACCCGGGCTGGAATCCGGGCTGAAATCCGGGCCGCCCTCCGGGTTGAAATCAGGGTTGAAATCCGGGCCCGCCTCGGCGCCGGCACCCGGCGGCGCGGTGGGCAACCCCTCCAGCACCGTGTGCCACTCGCTGCGCAGCACATCCACCGGCAGCACCGCAACGCCGTGCTCACGCGCATCACGCACCAGTTGCGCCGGGGCATAAAACCCCATCGGCTGGCTGTTGAGCAAGGCCGCCAGAAACGCATCCGGGTGGTGGCATTTGAGCCAGGCGCTGACATAGACCAGCAGCGCAAAGCTGGCGGCATGGCTCTCGGGGAAGCCGTATTCACCAAAGCCCTCGATCTGCTTGAAGATGCGCTCGGCATAGTCAAGCGTGTAGCCCTTGGCCACCATGCGGCCCACCAGCCGCTGATGGAAGGGGCCGATGCCGCCTTTGCGCTTCCAGGCGGCCATCGCCCGGCGCAGGCTGTCGGCCTCACCGGGGGTGAAATCGGCGGCCAGGATGGCCAGCTGCATCACCTGCTCTTGAAAGATCGGCACGCCCAGCGTGCGGCCCAGGGCCTGGCGCACCTCGGCGCTGGGGTAGTCCACCGCCTCTTCACCCGAGCGGCGGCGCAGGTAGGGATGCACCATGCCGCCCTGGATCGGGCCGGGCCGCACGATGGCCACTTCAATCACCAAGTCGTAATAACAACGCGGTTTCAGGCGCGGCAGCATGCTCATCTGGGCCCGGCTCTCGACCTGGAAGGTGCCCACGCTGTCGCCCCGGCACAGCATGTTGTAGACCGGCGCATCGCCCGCCGGCACGCTTTGCATGTCAAAGCCGGGCTGGCCAAGCTTGTGGCCCACCAGCGTCAGCGCCTGCCGGATGGCCGTCAGCATGCCCAGCGCCAGGATGTCCACCTTGATCAGGCCCAGCGCGTCGAGGTCGTCTTTGTCCCACTGGATCACGGTGCGGTCTTGCATCGCCGCGTTCTCCACCGGCACCAGGCGCGAAATATCGTCGCGGGCGATGACAAAACCACCCGGGTGCTGGCTGAGGTGGCGCGGAAAACCGATCAACTGCTGGGTGAGCGCCAGCCATTGGCGGCAGACGAGCGAATCGGGGTCAAGCCCTTGCTCACGCAGGCGCTCGGGGTCGATGGCCTTGCCGTCAAACCAATGTTGGCCGCTAGAGACGGCGGCGATGCGGTCAAGATCGATGCCCAGCGCCCGGCCCACGTCGCGCAGCGCACTGCGCGGCCGGTAGCTGATCATCACGCCGGTGAGGGCGGCCCGGTGGCGGCCGTATTTGCGGTACAGGTACTGGATCACCTCTTCGCGGCGCTGGTGTTCAAAGTCGATGTCGATGTCGGGCGGCTCATTGCGCTCGGCGCTGATGAAGCGCTCAAACAGCAGGTGGATGCCGTCGGCCTGCGGGTTGAGCTCAGTCACGCCCAGGCAGAAGCAGACCACCGAGTTGGCCGCGCTGCCCCGGCCCTGGCACAGGATGCCTTGGGCACGGGCCCACTGCACGATGTCAGCCACGGTGAGGAAATAGGCATCGAAGCCGAGCTGGGTGATCAGCGCCAGCTCACGCTCGATCACCGCTTGCACCGCTGGCGGTGCACCGGCCGCAAAGCGCCGCCGGACACCGGCATCGGTGAGCGCACGCAGCCAGCTGGTGGGCGTGTGGCCGGCGGGCACCACCTCCCGGGGGTACTCGTAGCGCAGCTCGGCCAGCGAGAAAGTGCAACTGGCGGCGATCTTCACGCTGGCGGCCAGCCACTCGGGCGCGTACAGGCTGGCCAGCCGCGCCCGTGATCGCAGGTGCGCCTCGGCATTGGGCGCCAGCGCCAGGCCGCAATCGGCCACCGGGCGTTTCAGCCGGGTGGCGGTCAGCACATCCTGCAGCGGTTTGCGGGCCCGGCTGTGCATCAGCACATCCCCGCAGGCCACCAGCGGCAGGCCACTGAGCGCGGCTGCGCGCGGCAACATCTCACGCCGCAACGCATCGTGCGGGCGGTGCAGCAGCTCAATGGCGATGGCGCAGCGGCTCTCGGGCCCGGTGCCGCCAAACCAGGTCTTGAGCCACATCGCGTGGGCAAACACCGTCTCGAACGCTTGCCCGGGCTGCGGCAGCAGCAGCGCAAAACAGCCGGGCAGGCCAGCCAGGAAGGGTGCCGTGGGCACGCGGCCCTCCAAATCCGACGGGTAGGCCAGGTACTGCCCTTTGGGCGCGCGGCGCCGCGCCACGCTGATCCACTGCGACAGGTTGCTGTAGCCGCGGTGGGTCTGCGCCAGCAGCACCAGGCGCGGCGCGCCATGGCCGGCCAGCACCGCGCCCGGCCGGCCTGGCGACGGCGTGAGCGCAAAGTGCGCGCCGATGATCAGGTGAAAGCCCAGCGGCAAGGCCGCCTCGTGCGCGCGCACCACGCCCGACAGCGAGCATTCATCCGTCAGGGCCAGCGCACGGTAGCCCTGCCGCAGGGCCTGAGCCACCAGCTCGGCGGGCAGCGAAGCGCCGGTCAGAAAGCTGAAATTGCTGCGGCAGTGAAGCTCGGCGTAGCCAGGCGATTGCACAGGAGTGGCGTGACGCGGTAACACGGTGCGGGTTCTCGGGCGTAACGGGTGGTGGTGGGGTTGAGGCCGGGCCAGGGTGCGGCGGCGGGTGCGGCGGCGGGTACGGCGGCGGGTGCGGCGGCGGGTGCGGCGGTTGCGGTGAATTTGGCGAATCTGGCGGGCGACGCGGCTTCGGCGATCGGGGCCATCCCAAAACCACCCAGTGCATCCAGTGGGCTGCGCACCGCCCCACCGCCAAGCTTGAGCACATGGGTGTAGATCATGGTGGTAGCCACATCGGCATGGCCCAGCAACTCTTGCACGGTTCGGATGTCATAACCGGCCAGCAACAGGTGGGTGGCAAATGAATGGCGCAGGGTGTGCGGCGTGGCAGGTTTGTCAATGGCGGCCTGCTGCACGGCGCGTTTGAAAGCGCGTTGAAACGGCTGATCTTGCTGGTGATGACGCCGCCGCCCTTCGCCCCGGGGGTCATCGGCCAGCCCCGCTTGCGGAAACACCCAGAACCAGGACCATGACAACGCAGCACGCGGGTATTTGCGGGCCAGCGCATGCGGCAGATGAACGCCGCCCACGCCGGCCGAGCGGTCAGCCGCCCACACTGCACGGGCCCGGGCCAATTGCTGGCGCAGTGGCTGCTCAAGAGAGGACGGCAGCATCACCACCCGGTCTTTCGCGCCCTTGCCCTCGCGCACGATGATGGCCCGTTGCACAAAATCAATATCCTTGACGCGCAGGCGCAGCCCTTCCAACAAGCGCAGCCCCGTGCCGTACAGCAAACGGCCAAACAGGCGATGCTCATCAGCCAGTGCCGACAGCACCCGTGCCACCTCGTCCGCCGCCAAAACCACCGGCAACCGCGGCTCACCCTTCGGGCGCCCGATGTCATTCATCCAGGGCATCGACTGGCCCAGCACCTTTTGGTACAAAAACAGCAGCGCCGACAAAGCCTGTTTGTGGGTGGAGACCGACACCTGCCGCTCTGCGGCCAGCCAGGTGAGGAAGGCTTCGACATCGCCGCCGCCCAGCTCTGCCGGATGGCGTAAGCCATGGAAGCGCACGAAGGCCCGCACCCAGTGCACGTAGGCTTGCTCGGTTCGTATGCTGTAGTGCAAGTACCGGATTTGGCTGCGAAGCTGATCCAGCAGCCGAACGGGAGGCGGCTCATCTGTCACGGACATGGTGACAACCGGCAGCTTGTGATACTGTTCATATCCACAGTATCCAGCAATTTTGCCCCAACTGCAAGCACTGCCAGGCAAACGTCGTGAAGCTGGCAACGCCGCTCGGCACTTCATCGATTTCTGCGCATCATCAGCGCAGCCGTGCACGCGCGAAACAACGCGCCACGGCAGACCCACCCAGCCCAGCCCAGCCCCCGTCAAACCGAAGGTGATTGATGAACAATGAGCGTGCCACCTAAGCCGAAGCCATAACGTTATATTCCTACTGAATTCTATTTTTCCGCTGAATCCACAGTATAATACGCGATCTCAATTTTGGGCATTTGTATGGGCAGCAGAGTGTCATTGCATCCTACTTCTGATGATCGCAGCAGATTGCAGTGGATTATCTTGCGCGCTGAGAATTGGCGGCAGCGCGAACGAGCGCAAACGCTGATCCTCCTTGATGACGGCGTGACGTTGGCGCAGACTGCAAAGGAAATTGGGATACATGTTCGAACCGTTGGATTTACGCGCTTGGACTGGTTGGCTCGGCGCTTCGAGAACTTGGTAGACAAACCGCGCAGTGGTGCACCCCAGAAAATTTCCGCAGGGCAGTTGAGCAAGGTGATGGACGCAGCACGCAGCGAACCTCTGACGGCCAAAGCGCTTCTGGCCAAGCACGTGGAGGACGGCGGAAAATTGGTTCACTTGAACACACTGAAGGATGCATTGAAGGCGGCCGGGTTTGTCTGGAAGCGCACGCGCCATTCGCTCAAAAAAAAGGAACGATGTTGACTTCAGGCGAGCGCAGGCGGAAATTGAATTGCTCAGGGCGCAAGCGCAGGCAGGAGACTTGGTGTTGGCCTATGTGGATGAGGCTGGATTTGCCCAGGTTCATCCCAATCGGAGCGCCTGGACACCGTAGGGAGAGCGCCATCTGATCGAAGCCAAACGAGGCAAGCGTCTGAACGTGCTGGCTGCCATGCTCTCCACTGGTGGCTTGTTCAGCGCTAAGCTCTGGCAAACGACCAACTCGGATGCCTTCGTTGGCTTTCTCGGATTGCTTAAGGAGCACGTTGGAAAGCCACTCACTGTCATTCTTGACAACGCATCAATTCACAAATCCAAGGCGAACGCTCACATCATCGATTTCTTGAAAACTCAGGGCGTCACTTTATACTTCCTGCCTCCCTACAGTCCTGAACCAAATAAAATTGAGAAGCTGTGGCACTTGATGAAGCACACATGGATGGCCGTCAAATGCAGAAATAGCGACAGTTTGGAGAAAGATGTTGCCGACATCTTGGATAACTTCGGTACCAAGTACAAGTTCGCTTTTTGACGAATCTAATATATTGTGGACGGCTTATTGAATCTGTCGGTTGCGCAATCGGACTGTTCCCAGTCAGCGATCAGCCGACAATAACGACCCGGGTCGGCTCCTACTTGGACCTTGTCTTCTCTGAAGCCGCTCAGGCAGAAGACCCAGCTTCTCACTTGGACCTTGCAGCGCGGTTCATGGCTTCTGTTTCTGGGTGTGAGCGCTGGTGGAGTTCTGTTGAAATTGGACTTCAACGCCTCAGGTATCTCCCTGGCACAGCAGCACCACTCGGGCTCATGTTGAGAATCTCAGCGCATGGGCGCACTGAGACGGAAGCACGTCAGTGTTTCGTCACCACAATCAATAAGTTGAGAACTGCACTCCCTGGCATTAGCCGCAGCACCGACGAGGTAGGAAAGCCAATTGCTTGACTCCCCCCTCACAGATCCGTACGTGCGGAATTACCGCATACGGCTCACGCTGGCACTTGGGCTATGAAAGCCTAGCCCAAATACCAGCCCGCCGCAATGGGCCGGTTAGCTCAAACGTTAGGCCTCACACCACAAGACCGGCACCTTAACGAGTTCCGCCTGCCATATGAAAATACTGCCAATTTACGCAGCTCTATTGACAATACTGTTCGTATATCTAAATGTACGAACAATTCGAGCGCGTAGAAGTTTAGGAATTGGATTGGGACACTCAGAAAATCCTGCAATGCTTCGGGCTATGCGTGTCCATGCGAACTTTGCCGAATACGTCCCACTTTCGCTCTTTCTGATATACCTAGTCGAAGCATCCGGAGTGAACCTATTAATTGTACACGCACTGGGAGTTGCGCTCGTAGTGGCAAGGCTCTCTCACGCATATGGTGTTATTAACATGGCAATTAAATAGAGATTCAGCTATAATTGACGCATGAACAAACCAGACGCACGGTCACTGAGCGAGGAATCTCTTCAACTGCTGCGCCAGCAGGCGCACCGATTACGGGGTGACGGGCGCACATGGATC
>JANMKO010000413.1:0-2086 GCA_031372085.1 Betaproteobacteria bacterium | reverse complement strand
TACACGCTGAACAACAGCTCGTTTGATGTCTACATGACGGCGATCTTCACCCTCGTCGGCTATACGTTTTACAAGCTCGGCTGTGAGCCGGCGCCGCTGTTGCTGGGCTTCATCCTGGGGCCAATGATGGAAGAGAACCTGCGCCGGGCGCTGCTGCTGTCGCGTGGTGACTGGACGACGTTTGCCACCCGGCCGCTGTCCGCCGGCCTGCTGGCAGCCGCCACCTTGATGGTGGTGATCGTGATGCTGCCGTCGATCAAATCAAAACGGCAAGAAGCGTTTCAAGAAGAAGCCTAGCGGCGGCAGCCTGGCCTGCGCCAACGGCCCCGCGAGGGGCCGTTTTTTCTGGCGCACCGCACAATCGCAGACCGTGATGACCCCCTTTCGGACCCACCGCCATGCCACAGCCCTTTGACTACCGATCCGCCTACCGGTCCACCCGCCTGCCGGTGTTTGCGCGCAATGTGGTGGCCACCTCGCAGCCGCTGGCCGCCCAGGCCGGGCTGCGTTTGCTGGCCGAAGGCGGCAATGCGGTGGACGCGGCGGTGGCCTGCGCGGCGGTGATGACGCTGGTTGAGCCGTGCAGCAACGGCCTGGGCTCGGACGCTTTCTGCATTTTGTGGGACGGCCAGCAACTGCACGGCCTGAATGCGTCGGGCCGGGCCCCGGCGGCCTGGACGCCGGATTACTTCAAACGCAAATACCCCGCCGATGCCCGCACGCCGCCGGCACGGGGCTGGGATTCCGTCACCGTGCCCGGCGCGGTGGCCGGCTGGGTGGCGCTGAACCAGCGCTTCGGCAAGCTGCCGCTTGAGCAGGTGCTGGCCCCGGCCATCAACATTGCCGAGCGCGGCCATGCGGTGTCGGTGGTGGTGCAAGAAAAGTGGGCGGCCGCCGCCCAGGTGCATGACATGGCCAGCCAGCCCGGCTGGGCCGAGACGTTTTTGCCGCGCGGCCGGGCGCCTGCGGTGGGTGAGCGGTTCCGCTTGCCCGGCGCGGCGCGCGCACTGCGCCTGATTGTCGCCACCCAAGGCCAGGCGCTGTACGGCGGAGAGATCGCCGCCGCGCTGGCCCGGCAAGCCGCTGCCCAGGGCGGCGCGATGACGGTGGCCGACCTGGCCGCCTACCGGCCCGAGTGGGTCGATCCCATCGGGCAAGACTACCGGGGCCACCGGCTGCATGAGATACCGCCCAGCGGCCAGGGCATTGCCGCGCTGATCGCGCTGGGTGTGCTGCAGCACTTTGATGTAGCCGCCAACGGCGTGGACAGCGTGGCCAACCAGCACTTGCAGATCGAGGCGATGAAGCTGGCCTTTGCCGATGTCTACCGCTACGTGGCCGAGCCGGCCAGCATGCAGGTCAGCGTCGAGCAGATGCTCGACCCGGCCTACCTGGCCCGGCGCGCCAAGCTGATCAACCCGCACCGGGCGCAGGATTTTGCCGCCGGCAGCCCGCAAGACGGGCACCGCCAGGGCGGCACCATCTACCTCACCGCCGCCGACGAGCAGGGCATGATGGTCAGCTTCATCCAAAGCAATTACCTGGGCTTCGGCTCGGGCGTGGTGGTGCCCGAGTTTGGTTTGAGCCTGCAAAACCGCGGCCACGGCTTCAGCCTGGACGGCGCCAGCGCCAACTGCGTGGCGCCCGGCAAGCGGCCGTTCCACACCATCATCCCGGCCTTCCTGAGTCGGCCGAAGGCCAGCTCCCCCCTTCCCCCGGGGGAAGGCCGGGATGGGGGTGAGCAGCCGGCAAGCCCTTCTGGGGCAACCGAGATCGAGCCGGTGATGAGCTTCGGCGTGATGTGCGCCAACATGCAGCCGCAGGGCCACCTGCAAACCCTGGTGCGCATGCTCGATTTTGGCCAGAACCCGCAAGCTGCCTGCGACGCACCGCGTTGGCGCTTCAATGACGGGCTGTCGATCAATGTCGAGGCGCAGATGGACCCGGGCGTGGTGCAGGGCCTGGCCGACCTGGGCCACCGGGTGGAGGTGCTGCACGACAGCTACCAGGATTTTGGTGCCGGCCAGTTCATCTGGCGGCTTGGGGATCCGGCCGAAGACGGCTATGTTGCCGCCAGTGATCCGCG
>JANMKO010000030.1:0-7348 GCA_031372085.1 Betaproteobacteria bacterium | reverse complement strand
CGCGGTGGAGGTGGACGGGGTAGACCTGCGCCAGCTCGACCCGGGTGACTTTCGTGCCGGTGTGGGCTATGTGCCGCAAGACTCGCGCCTGTTCAACGGCACGCTGCGCGACAACGTGCTGCTGGGCCGGGCCCGTGCTGATCCGGCGCGCCTGGCCGCAGTGGCCCAGCTTACGGGGCTGTCCCGGTTGGTGGAAGGCCATCCGCTGGGCTGGGATTTGCCGGTGGGGGAGTCGGGCGCGCTGCTGTCGGGCGGCCAGCGCCAGCTGGTGGCGCTGACGCGCAGCCTGATCACCGAGCCGAAAATTTTGTTGATGGACGAGCCCACCAGCTCGATGGATGCGCAGAGCGAGGTGGCGTTTTTGCGCCAGTTGAACGGCGCTGCGGCGGGTTGCACGCTGGTGATGGTGACGCACCGGCCAGCGGTGCTGGAGCTGGTGCAGCGCATCATCGTGGTGGACGCCGGCAAAGTGGTGATGGACGGGCCCAAAGCCGCCGTGCTGGCGGCGCTGTCGGGCGCCAAGCCGGCAGGGCAAGCCGCGCCGCCGCAGGCCAACGGCGCTGCCGCACCGCCCAACAACGTGCACCGCCACCCGAGCACGCAACCCGCTGACAGCAAGGCGGCGGTATGAAATTGGCCCCCCCCCGCAGCGGCTGCGCCGCTCCCCCCCAGGGGGGCGGCGCCTGCGGCCCGGCAAAGCCGGTCCGCCGCGCCTGCTTGATCTACTTCGGCGGCCTGTGGCCTCCTTTGCGCTGGTTGGATCACCATGGCTGATCGAGCCCCGCTGCAACGCGGCGACATCGCCTTTCTCAGTGCGGTGCAAGCCGCGCGGCAGCATGAGCCGGCCACCGCCGCCACCTGGGCCGTCTACCTGATGCTGGCCGCGCTGGCCTGCGCCATCGCCTGGGCGGCCATCGCCCAGGTGGACATGATCACCCGCACCGAGGCGCGGGTGGTGCCGGCTGGCCGCGAGCAGGTGATCGCCAGCCTGGAGGGCGGCATCCTGCGTGAGCTCAAAGTGCGCGAGGGCGAGGCGGTGGTGGCCGGCCAGCCGCTGGCGCTGCTGGACCCGACCCGCGTGGAGGCCCAGCAAAACGAAGGCCGGCTGAAGCGCCTGGCGCTGCTGGCCACCGTGGTGCGGCTGCAAGCCGAGGCCACCGGCCGGCCGCTGCGCTTCCCCACCGAGCTGAGCTCGGTGTCCACCGTGGTGCAGGGCGAGACCGACTCGTACCACGCCCGCCAGCGGGCGCTGAACGACGGCGTATCGGTCAACCAGCGCAACCAGCGCCTGCTGGAGCGCGAGCTGGCCATGGCCGAGACGATGGCCGCCAAGGGCCTGATGAGCGATGTGGAGGTGATGCGGTTGCGCCGCCAGGTGAATGATTCGAACCTGCAAACCCAGGAGCGCGTCAACCGCTTCCGCCAGGACGCCAGCGCCGAGCTGGTGCGGGTGCAGACCGAGTTGACGATGCTGGGTGAGCAGCAGGTGGTGCGCGACGACATCCTCAAACGCACGGTGCTGGTGTCCCCGGTGCGCGGCCTGGTCAAAAACATCCGCATCAACACCCTGGGCGGGGTGGTGGCCGGCGGCGCGGCGGTGATGGAGATCGTGCCGGTGGGCGACCAGGTGCTGGTAGAGCTGCGCATCAAGCCGGCCGACATCGGCTTTATCAAGGCCGGCCAGCCGGTGGAGATCAAGCTGTCGGCCTATGACTACACGGTGTATGGCAGCCTGCACGGCAGGGTGGAAACGCTGAGCCCCGATGCGCTGGGCGACAGCGAGCAGCGCAGCGCCGGTGCCAGCGCCGATGCCACCTGGTACCGGGCGCTGATCAAGGCCGACCCCGACACGCTACAGGCGGCCGGCAAGCCGCTCACCGTGCTGCCCGGCATGGTGGGCACGGCCGAGATCCGGGTGGGCTACCGCTCGGTGCTGAGCTTTTTGCTGCGGCCGATGCTGAAGGCGCAAGAGGCGTTCACCGAGCATTGAGCGGTGGTTTCGGCGGCAGAACTAAGGCCCTAAACCCCTCGGATTTGGGCGATTGCCAACCGGCCGCCCGGCATCTACTGCGGCATGCGCCCCCGCTTTTTGATCCTGCCCGCCTTGCTGGCCGTGGCCTGCCTGCTGGCCCTGCCGACGGATCTGTACGCCGCCTGCCTGGACGAGGACAAGGTCGAGCCCGCCAGCACCGCCCCCGCCAGCGCCGTGCCCCCACCCCGCGACCCGCGCACCCAGCTGCAAGCCCTGGTGCATGACGCGCTGCTGCGCAGCAACGGCATCGGCGCCGCCCGGCTGCTGGCCGAGGCTGCCAGCCAGGATGTGGAGGAGGCGCGGGCCAACCAGAAGCCGCAAGCCTCACTCACCGGATCGATGAGCCCCAACCTCAGCGCCGGCAGCACGGGCAGCAACAGCGAGAACAGCAGCAGCCAACTGCAAGCCCGGGCCGGCATCAGCATCAGCCAGACGCTGTACGACGGCGGCCGGGGCGACCGCGTCATCGACTGGCGGCGCCAGCAGGCCGAGGCCGCCCGGCTGGGCATGCTGTCCACCCAAGAGCAAATCACGCTGACCACCACCTCGCTGGCGTTTGAGCGCAGCCGCTTCCGCATGCAGGCGGTGATTTATGGCCAGCAGTTGCGCAAGATGGCCTGCCTGGTCGAGTCACTGGAGACGATTGTGGCCGCCGACAAAGGCCGCACCAGTGAGCTGGTGCAGGCCAGAAAGCAGTGGCAGCAAACCGAGTTGCAACAGGCGCAAGCCCAGTCCCAGGCACGGCAGATCGAGGCCAGGCTGCGCCGCATCGTCGGTGACGGCCTGCCTGGTACCGACGGCCTGAGCACCTTGCTGCTGGCCGTGCCCGACCTGCCAACCGTGCTGACCGCCGCCGAGCGGTCAACCGACATCAGCCAGCTCGATGCCAACGCCGCCGCGATGCGCGAGATTGCCCGGGTGGTGGAGGCCGGCAACAAGCCGCAGGTCAGCTGGAGCCTGGGCGGCAATGCCCTGGTGGCCGCTGGCGGTGGCAGCCCAAGAAACGCCGGCATCACGGCGGGCGTGACGCTGAACATCCCGCTGCTGAACCCGGCGCTGGAGTACTCGGCACTGGCCGCCCGCAAGCGTGCCGCCGCCGCGTCACTGCAGCGCGCCGAGGTGCTGGAGCAGCGCCGCCAGCGCATCGTCGAAGTGCATGAGCAAGCGGCCGCCGCGTTTGACCGCCTGCGCCGGGTGGGCCTGGTGCTGCGCGACAGCGACCGGCTGCGCAACTTCACCTTGCAGCAGTGGCAGCAGTTGGGCCGGCGCTCACTGTTTGACGTGATTGCCGCCGAGACGGATCACTACGGCTTGCGGGTGCAGTACGCCAATGCGCTGCACGACGGCCAGCAGATGAATGCGATGTTGACGTCGCTGGGCAGCGGGCTGGCGGCCTGGCTGCAATAACGGCATGGGCCTGCGAGAAAAATCATGAAGACCATTTGCATCGAAGGCTGGCGTGGCGTGAACCACTCGTTTGCGCTGGTCAACCAGTGCCAGCTGCTGGCGCTGCTGCGCCTGCCCGGGCTGCGCCTGTTTCACCGCGACCTGCCGCTGGCCATGGCGCACTGGAACCCGACCACGCACAACCCCGGTTTTGCGCCCGCCGACTGGGCCCAGATCGCCGCCTTGACGCCCCCAGACGGCGCGGCGGTGGATTGTGTCTACCGCATCTGCTCGCCGTTTCGCGCCGGTCAGGACCTGCCACTGGCCCAGCCCGCAGGCCAGCGTGCCCAGGCTGCGCCGCTGATCAGCTTCATGGTCACCGAGATGGGCTTGTCGAGCAACAGCTTTGAGCCGGGGGCCGAGCGGTCGGACCTGTTCACCCGCGACGCCAACCTGATCGTCACGCCCACCCACTGGTCGCGCCACCGTTTGCTGGAATGGGGCTATGCACCCGACAAGGTGCAAGTCATCAGCCACGGCGTGAACGGCCAGACCTTCAGGCCCCTGAGCACCGATGAGCGTGCACTGAACCGCAGCAACCTGGGGTTTGATGCGGGCCATTGTGTGTTCTTGAACCTGGGTGCCGCGATGTGGAACAAGGGCCTGGACGTGCTGCTGATGGCCTACGCCCTGCTGCGCCAAAAGCACAAGCACATCCGCCTGGTGCTCAAAGACCAGCGCAATCTGTACGGCATCGGCATGGACACGGTGCTCAAGACCTTGTGCCAGAACCACCCGCAGCTCTTCACCAGCGAGACGCTGGCGTCTATCGCGATGGTCACCGTCAACCTGAGCCAGGCCCAGCTGCGGGCGCTCTACGGCATGGCCGACTGCTATGTGTCGCCGTACCGCGCTGAAGGCTTCAACTTGCCGGTGCTGGAGGCCATTGCCTGTGGCACGCCGGTGGTCGTCACCGGCACTGGTGCCACCGCCGACTTCTGCACGCCGGCCGTGGCCTTGAGCGTGGACAGCAAGCCGGGCGTGCTGGATGGCAGCGCCGGCGGCCGTGTGGCGCGCTACCAAGAGCCCGTGCTGGACGCTTGCGTGGCCGCCATGGAGCGCATGGCCACGCACCAAGGCATCGCCCGCGACGACACCCTGGCCCGGGCCTGCGCCGGCCTGGTCAAAGACCTGAGCTGGCAGCGCGCCGTGCAGGAGTTGCTGGCGCTGATGCCCAGCACCCGCCCGGCGGCCGCGCCGTGCCTGGCTTGACCCAACAACGCCTTTGCGCCCGGCACTGACCACGCCCTCACCACGCCAGCACCTGGCACATCAACCCCAAGGACTCCACCATGCTCGCTCAAACCAAACCCGGACAGGCCCAGGTGCTGGACCTGCTGAAGATGATCCGCCCCTGGACCATGCGCAACAACCAGAAGCTGCGGGTGGGCAACGCCTATGACGGGGGCTATGTGTTGCCAGCGGCCATCTTGCAATGCGACGCGGTGGTGTCCATTGGCGTGGGCCATGACGTGAGCTTCGACGTGGCGCTGGCCGACCGGGGCGCGACCATCCTGCAATACGACCACACGGTGCTGGGTCCGCCGGTGCAGCATGCCAACTTCCGGTTTCACAAGCTGGGTTGGGGCACCGAGACGGCGGGCCTGTTCATCGCCTTCGATGACATCCACGCCCAGATGCTGGCACTGGACGCCAAGCACCCGATGTTGAAGTTCGACATCGAGGGGGCCGAATACGACGTGCTGGAGGCCACCCGGGCCGAGCACCTGGCAGCCTACGAAATCATCGCCTGCGAGGTGCATGACTTTGAGCGCCTGGGCGACCCCAAGTTCTTCGCCAAAGTGCAGGCCGCGTTTGAAAAACTCAATCTGCACCATGTGCCGATTCATCTGCATGCCAACAACTACCAGAGCCTGGTGCTGGTCGAAGGCGTGCCCATCCCCAAGGTGCTGGAGGTGGCCTTCTTGCGACGTGACCTCGACACCTTCCCGTCACTGTCGTCCGACCCGATCCCCGGCCCCTTCGACCGCCCCAACCACCCCCGCTTGCCCGACATCTGCATGAACCCGTTTTGACGCGAGGCCCGCCATGCGACACCTTGTGATCTATTGCGACGGGGGCTTTGGCAACCGCTTCAACGCCCTGGTATCGGGCCTGGTGCTGGCGCGCACGCTGGGCTTGAGCCCGCAAGTGGTGTGGCCCGTCAACAACTGGTGCGGCGCCGCGCTGGGTGACCTGATCGACAACGAACTGCCGGTGCAGGCGCGTGAGCTGCTGAGCTTTGTGCCTGAGCGGGCGCGCTACCAATACCTGATCGTGGAAGACCGCCTGGGGCTGGCCGAGCAATGGCAGTCGCCGCTGCAATTGCCGACCTGGGACGCGCTGCGGCAATGGGCCGCCACATCCACCCAAGACATTTTTTACTACACCGCGTTGATCCCGGCGTTTGTCGACTTTGCCGCCCTGGCGGCCCAGGTGCAGTCACTGCGATTCAAGCCGGCAATCGTTGAGCGCATGCAAGGCTTCTTGCGGGCGCGGGGCTTGGGCTTGACGCCCGGCGATTTTTTGGGCGTGCAGATCCGCAAGACCGACTTTGGCGGCAGCGGCGCCGATGACAACCAGTTGTTCGCGCTGATCAGCCAATGCCCGCACAAGCGCTTCTTTGTGTGCTCGGACGACAAGACGGTGGAGCAACGCTTTGCGGCCCTGCCGAACGTGGTGGTCTACGACAAGCGTGCGCATGTTGAAAAGCGGGTGGACGGCGGCTGGAACAGCGTGACCACTGACCACAGCGGCCGCGCCTATGCCTGCAATGTCACACGCAGTGCGGCCAGCGTGGAAGACGCAGTCGTGGACTTGCTGATCTTGTCGCGCTCGCAAATCGTCAAGACCTCGAACAGCACATTCTTGAGCACCGCCTTGCTGCTTCAACAAATCGCTGCCTCGGCCTGAGGGTCACGCTGGCAGAACACCCCAACCCCAGCCTACACACCATGCCCATCGCGTCCATCCTGATCCCCGTCTACAACCGTGAGCACCTCATTGCCAGAACCCTGCAATCGGCCTTGGCGCAGACGGTGACCGACATCGAGATCATCGTGGTTGACAACCAGAGCAGCGACGCCACTTTTGACGTGGTGGCCGCGCTGGCCGAGCAAGACAAGCGCATCCGCTTGTTTCGCAACGATGACAACGTCGGTCCGGTGCGCAACTGGATCAAGTGCGTAGCGCACGCCAGTGCGCCCTACGCCAAAATCTTGTTCAGTGACGACCTGATCGCGCCCACGTTTTTGGAGCGCACGCTGCCGCACATCCTGTCGCCTGACTGTGGCCTGGTCTACACGCCGGCCATGGTGGGCCAGCAAGACTGGACTGGCGGTGTTCACTACCGGGCATTTTTGAGCGACTGCAAGTTTGCCCGCGACGCGTTTGTGCGCGCGGCCACGCACATGGAGCACTTCACGCCGGTGTCACCGGGCGCAGCCTTGTTTCGCACGGCCGATCTGCGCAAGCACATCTTTACCAGCTTGCCTGGCGTGGACGGCTATGACTTTGCGCGATTTGGTGCCGGCGTTGACTGGTTGATCTACACCCTGACCGCACTCAACTACCCGTACGTGGCTTATGTGGCCGAGCCCTTGGTGTACTTTCATGCCCACGCCGGGTCGATCTCGATCAGCAACGAAGACAACCAGGTGCCCACCGGCTACGCCCTGGCCAAGAAGTGGCTGTGTGCCACGGTCAAGGGCTTGTGAGTCATGGCCGTCATTGAGCTTATCGACCACAGCACCTTTGCCGCCGCGCCAGGGTTGAGCATCCTGGACGCCGCCCAGGCGGCCGGCCTGGTGCTGGCGCACAGCTGCCGCACCGGGCGCTGCGGCAGCTGCCGCACCCAGGTGCTGGCCGGCC
>JANMKO010000807.1:0-3338 GCA_031372085.1 Betaproteobacteria bacterium | reverse complement strand
CCGTGCCGATGTCACCCTTTGTGCGTTGGTGGTGCTGCTGACGCTGCCGGGGGTGAACCGCTTCCGCGACCGGCTCAGCTCGGCGGCGGTGGGCATCTTCAGCTCGTGGGTCACGTTGCTGGCCATCCTGGCGGCGTTTGGTTTTGGCACCAAGAGCCTCGATCTGTTTGACCGCGAGGTGCTGCTGACCTGGGTGATCGTCACGCCGGTGCTGCAGCTGCTGGCGGTGCGGCTGGGTTTTGTGGTCATCCGGCGCGGCGCGGCTATCCGCGGCAACCGCCGCACGGCGGTGGTGATCGGCGCCGGTGGCCTGGGCGTCAAGGTGGCCAAGGCGCTGGCCATCAACCTGGTGCAGGGCATTGACTTTGCCGGCTATTTTGATGACCGCACCGACAACCGGGTGCACCCGGACAGCACCGCACAACGCTTGGGCAACCTGCAAGATGCCGCGCCCTACATCCGGGCACACGGCGTCAAAGAGGTGTTCATCACGCTGCCGCTGGGCTCGCAGCCGCGCATCATCGAGCTGCTGGAAAACCTGCAAGGCACCACCGCATCGATCTACTTCGTGCCCGATGTGTTTGGCATCAGCATCATCCAGGGCCGGCTGCAAGACTTCAACGGCGTGCCGGTGGTGGGCATCTGCGAGACCCCGTTCACCGGCACCAACCGGCTGTTCAAGCGCCTCAGTGATCTGGTGCTGGCCAGCTTGATCCTGGTGCTGATCACACCGGTTTTGCTGGTGGTGGCCATCGGCGTCAAGCTCAGCTCACCGGGGCCGATCATCTTCCGGCAAAAGCGCAATGGGCTGGACGGTGAGGAGATCATCGTCTACAAGTTCCGCTCGATGACGACGATGGACAACGGCGCGGTCGTCAAGCAGGCCACCCGGGGCGATGCGCGCATCACGCCGTTCGGCGCCTTCATCCGGCGCAATTCACTCGATGAGTTGCCGCAGTTCATCAACGTGCTGCAAGGCAGCATGAGCATCGTCGGCCCGCGCCCGCATGCGGTGGCGCACAACGAGATGTACCGCCAGCTGATCAAGGCCTACATGGTGCGCCACAAGGTCAAGCCCGGCATCACCGGCTGGGCGCAAGTCAACGGCCACCGCGGTGAGACCAGTACCATCGAACAAATGCAGGCCCGGGTGGAATACGACCTTGAATACCTGCGCAACTGGTCGCTGGGGCTGGATTTGGTGATCATCCTGCGCACCGTCAAGACGGTGTTTTACGACCGCAATGCGCATTGACGGCGCTGGCCTGCCGCCCACCCACAACGCTGCCCCATCCCGTCCGCCGTCCCGTCCGCCGTCCCCTCCTTTCTGGACCGCCATGAACCCCACCTTCTGCCCCCCTGCCGCCCGTGCCACCCGCCCAGGCCCCCCTGTCAGCCTGCTGGCGCTGGCTGCCGCCCTGGCGGCTGGCCTGGCCGCCAATGCCCGGGCCGAGACCAGCCCGTACTACATCGGCGTGTCGCAGTATTTGGGCCATGAATCCAATATCTACCGGCTGGGCGACAGCCAGTCGCTGGCCAACAACCCGGGCTTGAGCAAATCCGACACCGTCTCGGGCACGTCGCTGGTGGCGGGCGTTGACCAGTCCTTTGGCCGGCAGCGGCTGTACGGCAGTGGCTCGCTGCGCGCCAACCGCTACCAGAACAACACCAGCCTGAACGGCGAAACCTACGGCCTGAACCTGGCGCTCGACTGGGCCACGGTGGAGCGGCTGTCGGGCACGCTCAGCGCGTCGGCCGACCAGAGCCTGTCGCAGTTCAACAGCAACTCGTTTGGCGGCGTGGTGCAGACCAAGAAAAACCTGGAGAAAACCGAGCAGGTGACTGCCCGGGTGCGGCTGGGCGTGGTCACCCGCTACACCGCCGAGGCGATGCTGGGCTACCGCCAGCGCAGCTACTCGGCCAGTGAATACGACCGGTTGTCGTTCAACGAGACCAGCGGGTCGGTCGGTGGGCGCTACCGGCCCAGCAACCTGCTCAACCTGGGCGTGGCCCTGCGGCTGACGCAGGCCGACTACCCGCGTTTTGCCGCGCTGGCTGGCGGCGGCTTCGAACCCGACCGCCTGACCCGGCAAGACATCGATTTGACCGCCGACTGGCAGCCCAGCGGCAACAGCCAGGTGACGGCGCGGCTCAGCCCCACCCGCACCCGCTACGACCGCAACACCCAGAGTGATTTTTCGGGCCTCACCGGCTCGGCCAGCTGGGGCTGGCAGGCCACCGGCAAGATGCGAATCACCAGCACCCTGTCGCACGACACCGGGCAAAGCTCGGACGCCGTCAACCTGGGCGTGCTGGGCACCGGCGTGATCGACTACGGCCGCGTCACCACCGCGCTGCAAGTGCGCAGCGCCTACGATTTCAGCGCCAAGATCGGCCTGACCAGTGCACTGAGCTACAGCCACCGCACGCTGACCAACATCTTTGCGGCCGCCAACCTGCCCGGCTCTACCCGGCAAGGCAGCGACGACACGGCCAAGCTGGCGCTGGGCGCACGCTGGACGCCGTTTCGCAGCACGCAAGTGGGCTGCGACCTGAGCACCGAGCGGCGCCGCACCAGCAACCCGCAGGTGTCGCTGCCGATGAGCGCCACCACCTTTGGCTGCTACGGCCAGTTCACGCTGCAATGACGGGCCGCGCCGTGCCCGCCGTGCCCACCGTGCTGCTGACGGGGGCCACCGGCTACATCGGCTCACACACCTGGCTGGCGTTGCAGCAGGCCGGCTTTGCGGTGGTGGGGGTGGATGATTTCTCCAACAGCGCACCCGAGGTGTTGAACCGGCTGCAACAGATCAGCGGCCAGGCGCCGGTGTTTGAGCGGGTGAATGTTTGCGACGGCCCGGCAATGCACGGCGTTTTTGCGCGCCACGCCATCGATGCGGTGGTGCACTTTGCCGCCTTCAAGGCGGTGGGTGAATCCACCAGCCAACCGCTGGCTTATTACGCCAACAACATCGGCGGGCTGGTCAGCACCTGCCAGGCGATGGCGGATGCCGGCTGCAAGCGCATGGTGTTTTCCAGCAGCGCCACGGTGTACGGTGACCCTGCCGTGCTGCCGATCACCGAGGCATCGGCGCTGTCGGCCACCAACCCCTACGGCCAGACCAAGCTCATCGGTGAGGCACTGCTGCGTGATCTGGTGGCCGCTGATGTGCTGGCCGGCGGAGCCGGGGCCGCCAGTGCTGTTTGGCAGGTCGCCTGCCTGCGTTACTTCAACCCGGTGGGCGCGCATCAGTCGGGCCTGATCGGCGAAGACCCGCGCGGCACGCCGAACAACCTGATGCCGTATGTGGCGCAAGTGGCTGTGGGCCGGCGTGCCC
>JANMKO010000405.1:0-7676 GCA_031372085.1 Betaproteobacteria bacterium | reverse complement strand
GACACTGGATTTGTCGCTGGGTGATGGGCTGGCCGAGATCCCCATCGAGCAGCGCTCATCGAGAGAGGTGACCCACCTCAGCGGCCGCAGTGCCCACGGCACCCTCATCGAGGTGCAACTGGTGCCCGACGGCAGCCCGGCCTTGAACCCGGCGTTTGATGTCACGCCGGCCCGGCTGGTCACCGGCCTGATCACCGAGTATGGCGTGCTGCCAAGTGAGGAGTCCGCCCTGCGCGCCTGCGCGAAGGGCCTGTTCGCCCCTTCCCCTTTCAGGGGGAAGGCCGGGATGGGGGTGCAACTGCCAGACACTGAAACACCGCGCGCCGGCCACTCAACGCAACCGCGCTGACCGCACCGGCCAGGTGGCCAGCAGCAAGCCCAGCAAGGCCATCGCCAGCGCCACCGCATGCCCCGTGCCAACCGCCTCACCCAGAAACAGCACGCCCACCGCAGCGGCCGCCAGCGGCAGCAGCACCGTGAACACCCCTGCCTGCGCGGCCGGCACCTGGGCCAGGCCCTTCATCCACAGCCACACCGTGGCTACGCTGGCGGCCAGCGCGTAAAACACCAGCAGCCCCCACAGCGGGGCGCTGACCCCGGCAAAGTCAAACTGCAGCGCCTGCCACAGCCCGAACGGCGTGATCAGCGCCAGGCCCCACAAGTTGATCAGCGCACTGATGCGGCGCGGCGAGACATTGCTGGCCAGGCGCTTGCCGATCACCACATACGCCGCCTCGCAAAAAACCGCCACCAGCAGCAGTGCGTGGCCGGCCCCTGCCCGCCAGTCGGCCGGCCAGCCACCCGCCCAGTCGGCTTGCGGGCCGGCCGCCGCGCTGCCCGCCGGCACCCGGGCCAGCGCCAGCACGCCAATGCCAAGTGCGGCGCAGGCAATGGCCAACGCCGTGCGGCGGCTGATGCGCTCACCCAGCCACCAGCGGCTGAGCAACGCGACAGTGGCGGGGATGGCGGCCATCACCACGCCGGCCGACAGCGCCGAGGTCAGCGCTACGCCCGACAGCATGCTGATCGAGAACAGGAAGTTGCCGAGAAAGCTCTCCCAGAACAGCAGCTTGCGGTCGTGCGCTGACAGCGCGGCCTCACCCGGCGCACGCCGCACCCAATGCAGCATCGCCAGCGCGGCGATGCCAAAGCGCAGCCAGGCCAACAAAAAAATCGGCAGCGTGGCCACCAGCAGGCGCGACGCCCCACATAGCTGCCCACCAGCAGCATGCTGGCGGCCAGGCAGGCGTAGGCCAGCCGCGGCGGGCGGTGGGCGCTCACCCGGGCGCCGCCGGGCCACAAGTCCTCAAAACGCCGCCGCGTAGCGCTGCAACTCCCAGTCGCTGACATGGCGCGCATGGGCCGTGAACTCTTCGCGCTTGAGCAGCACGAACTGCCCACTCAGCAGTGGGCCCAGCGCGCCGCTCACCACTTCGTCGGCCACCAGCGCATCGAGCGCAGCGCCCAGGTCTTGCGGCAGCAGCGTGATGCCGCGCGCCATGATCTGGGCCAGGCTGAGCGCGAACAGGTCGTCGTCGGCGGCGGCCGGCAGCGTGAGCCCGCGCTCTATGCCGTCCAGCCCGGCGGCGATCAGCGCTGCGCTGGCCAGGTAGGGGTTGGCGCTGGCATCGGGCAGCCGCCACTCAAAGCGCCCGTGCAAGCTGCGCAGCAGCGCAGTGCGGTTGTTGCGGCCATGCGCCACATAGGCCGGCGCCCAACTGGTGCCCGAGATCGACTCACCCACCACCAGCCGCTTGTAGCTGTTCACCGTCGGTGCGGCCAGCGCGCACAGCGCGGCGGAATGCGCCAGCACGCCAGCGGCAAACTGCTGGCCCAGCGCTGACAGCCCAGCCGCCGCGTCAATTGACCCGTCGGGCCGGTGCGGCACAAACAGGTTGCGCGCATTGCCGTGGCGGTCATGCGGCTGGCCGGCCCACAGCGACACGTGCATGTGCATGCCACTGCCGGGCTGGTTGGCAAACGGCTTGGGCATCATCGAGAACACCATGCCTTGCGCTTCGGCCAGCGCATGCGCGGCTTGCTTGAACAGCATCAGGTGGTCGGCGCTGGCCAGCACCTCGTCAAAGCCGAAGTTCACCTCGTACTGGCCGTGCGCGTCTTCATGGTCGAGCTGCAGCACATCCAGACCGCAGGCCTCCAGCGCCTGCTGCAAGTCTTGCAAAAAACCGCGCTGGCGCGGCAGGCTTTTCAGGTCGTAGCTGGGTTTGCTCAGGCGGTCGGCGTCGTCGGCCGGCTGCCACTGGCCGGCGGTCTGCTTGAGCAGAAAAAACTCCGGCTCGATGCCAGTGCGCAAATGCCAGCCTTTGGTGGTGAGCCGCGCCACCTGGCGGCGCAACACCTGGCGTGGGCAGGCCTCAAACGGCTCACCGTCGACAAAACCGTCGCACACCAGGCGGGCATAACCCGGCAGCCAGGGCAGGGCCACGGCCGTGCTGGCCGCGCCACGGGCCCAGTAGTCCGAGCGTGGCCCACAACGCGGCAGGCCGGTGCCGGCAATCGACGTGCCAGAGAAGCCGGCGCCTTCGGTCAGCAGATCGTCCAGGTGGGCCAGCGGCACAAACTTGCCGCGCGCCACGCCGTGGATGTCAGTGAACTGCGCAATCAGCGTGTGCACGCCTTGTGATGCGAGCCGTTCTCGAATGTCTTTCATTGCCGCTCCCCGGGGTTTTCTGGATTCAGCCGATTCTGGCGCCGGCCCGGCCGGTGCCGGATCAGAAACTCACCACCACCGAGGTGCCGAACACGGCGTTGCGCTTGCGGTAGTCGCCAGTGCGGAGGTCCAAAAACACCGGCAGGCTGGCGTTGTCGAAGCGGGCTTCGGCCTTGAAGGTGGTGTTCAGGTTGTACAGAAAACTCAGCCCCAGTGACAAGGCCATGCGGTTGGCGCCCTTGTCGCAGCTTGGCGCGTTGCCCGCCACGGCGGGGTCGCAGCCGAGCGTGGCATCGGGCCCGATGCCGTTGCGGCTATCGGCCACGGTGTAGCCCAGCAGACCGCCGCCGTTTTTGCCGTTGTTCAGGTAATCGAGCCGGCCGATGGCCTCCCAGCGCGGCATGAACTTGTAGGCCAGCAGCGTGGACGCGCCCCACCAGCGCGCGTCACGCAGCTCACCCGTCAACGGGTCAGCGCTGATGGCGGCCTGCTTTTGCTGGCCGTAGCTGAGTTGGCCCTGCACCGTCAGGTCACCCCGGATGAAGTAGGCATCGGCCTCGAACAGATCCAGCCGGGTGTCGCGTGGGTTGTAGTCAGCGCCGCTGACCGGATTGGTGCCCACCGCGCGGAAGTTGCTGCCCTTGCCGTGCACGCCGGCAAAGCCGAAGCCTTGAAACTCACCCCGGGCGTAGTCCACCCGGTAGGCCAGCGCGGGCGTGCGCTCACCGGCGCTGCGCTTGCTGCTGTTCATGTTGTTCAGCAGCCATTTGCTCACCCACTTTCCCCGGGTGTACTCCATGCCGGCGCCGGTGTAGAGCGTGGGCAGGGTGAAGTCATACAGCAGGTTGTGGGTGATCAGCTTGTTCAGCGTGGCCTGCTGGTATTCGTAGCCCGACCAGTCGGGCACCTGGCCGGCGATGAGGCGGGTTTGCAACTCGCCCAGCGGGATCGACACCGATGCCTCTTGCACGATGGACGCATCGCCGATCACGCTGCCGGTGCCCCGGTTGGGCACCAGGGTCAGCCGCCATTTGGTGCCGCCCTCCATCTCTTTCTGCAAGTCGAGCGTGGCGCTGCCGAAGTAGGAGTTGTCGTAGTTGTAGCCGTCTGAGGCCACCGGGTTCAAGAACTGGAAGCCGGCGCGGTTCTGGCGCTGGTTGTAGAGATAGGTCGGATCGGCAAAACCGCTGATCTTCAGGTTTTTCAGGCCGTAAGACTCCATCGCGTCTTCCAGCGCCTCGGTCTTGACCGCGATGCGGTTGAAGTCTTGCACCTGCTGCGGGGTCATGCCCCACTGCGGCGTGGCCGCGTCGGCGGGCTTGGCCGGTGGCGCGGCCTTGAGCCGGGCCTCCAGATCGTCCACCCGCTGGCGCAACGCGCGCGCAGCTCTTTGATCAATTCATCGTTGCTCTGGGCGCGGGCCGGTGCGCACAGGGCCAGCAGCAGGGCGGCCACGGCCAGGGCGACGGCTTTGGGCGGGTTGGGGTTCATCATCGACTCCTCGTTTTGGCAGTTTGATTTGACGTTTGGCCGGGCGTGGTGCGTCAGCCAGTGCCGCGCAGCGCGGCACTGATCTCGGCCGCGCGGCGGCGCTCGGCGCGCGCGATCCACACGCTGCCCACGGTGACGCCGATGGCCACCACCACGATGATCACCGTGGCCACCGCATTGACGCTGGGGTTCAGCCCCAGCCGGGCGCGCGAGAAGATCACCAGCGGCATGGTGGTGGATTCCGGGCCGGACAAAAACGCCGACACCACCACATCGTCGAGCGACAGGCTGAAGGTCAGCAGCCAGGCCGACGCCAGGGCCTGGGTGATCAGCGGCAGCGTGACCAGTGCAAACACCTGGAACGGGCGTGCGCCCAGGTCGAGTGCGGCTTCTTCAAGTTGCGGATTCAAATCGATCAATCGCGACTGGATCACCACCGTGGCATAGGCCATGCCCAGCAGCAGGTGGCCCAGCCAGATCGTCATCAGGCCCCGGTCAAAAAAGGCCGACCCGGTGGCGCGCTGCACCGCCACCAGCATCAGCAGCAGCGAGACGCCGATGATCACCTCGGGCATCACCAGCGGCGCGCTCACCATGCCCGAGAACAAGGTGCGGCCGCCAAAGCGCCGGTATTTGACCAGGGTGAAAGCCGCCAGCGTGCCCAGCAGCACCGACGCGCTGGCCGACAAAAACGCGATCTTCAGCGACAGCCACAGCCCGCCCAGAATCTCATGGTCACTGGCCAGCTTGACATACCAGTTCAGCGTGAAGCCGCCCCAGACCGTGGGCAGGGCCGAGTTGTTGAACGAATAGACCACCAGCGTGACGATGGGCAGGTACAAAAAAGCAAACACCGCCAGCAGCCAGCCGCGGCCGAAGTTCAGCGCAAAGCGGGCGCCGAAGACGGTGCTGCGGCCTGCTTTCACCGGCCCCGCTCCTGCGTCTCGGCCTGGTATTTGTTGAACACCGCCAGCGGCACCACGATCAGCAGCACCAGCACCACGGTGACGGTGGACGCCATCGGCCAGTCGTTGTTGCTGAAGAACTCGTCCCACAGCACCCGGCCGATCATCAAGGTTTGCGGCCCGCCCAGCAGCTCAGGGATGACAAACTCACCCACGCAGGGGATGAACACCAGCATCGACCCGGCAATGATGCCGGCCTTGGACAGCGGCACGGTGACCAGCCAGAACGCCGCAAACCGGGTGGCGCCCAGATCGGCGGCGGCCTCTAACAGGCGCAAATCCATTTTGGCCAGGTTGGCGTACAGCGGCAGCACCATGAAGGGCAGGTAGGTGTAGCTCATGCCGATGACCAGTGAAAACGGCGTGTTCATGAACTTGCCCGGTGCGCTGATCATGCCGGTGGCCGTCATCAGGCCGTCCAGGCCGGCGGCCACCAGCAAATCGGCCACCCAGCCGCCTTCACCCAGCAAGCCCTTCCAGGCATAGACGCGCAGCAAAAATGAAGTCCAGAACGGCAGCATCACCAGCATCAGCAGCGCCGGTTGCAAAGTGGGTTTGGCACGCGCCATGAAGTAGGCAAACGGGTAGCCCAGCACCAGACACACGGCGGTGGTGATTGCGGCGTATTTGAGGCTGGAGACATAGGCCTTGAAGTACAGGTCGTCACCAAAAATGGCCAGGTAATTGCCAAACCGGATCGACAGCTTGACGACGCCGTCGCCCCAGGTGGCAATGTTCTCGGGCCGTACCGCGCCCATCTCTGACACGCTGTAATTCAGCACGATCAAAAACGGCGCCATGAAAAACACCAGCAGCCAGCCGTAAGGCAGGCCGATCACGGCCGTGCGGCCGCGCGCCAGCCAGCGCAGCCCGCCCGCCACGCGCGCCAGCCAGCCTGTGGCCGGGGTGGCGGTGGGGACGGGGGTGCGCATGGCCTGCCTGCTCATGGCCCGGTGCTCACTGCGTCAGCACCACATGGGCGCTGTCTGACCACGCAGCCCACACCGTGTCGCCCACCACCATCTCATCGTCGCGGTGGCGCTGGGTGTTGTTCAGGTTCACCTTCAAGGCCGCGCCGCTGGCCAGCGCCAGGTGGTAGACGGTGAAGCTGCCAAAGTAGGCCAGGGCCTTGATCTGGCCGGCCACCCGGTTGAATTCTTGCGCCCGGGGCTGGCGCGACAGGCTGATTTTTTCGGGCCGGATGGCCACCGCCACCGCCATGCCCTCGGTGCCGGTGATGCCGTGGCCCACGTAATGCGTGCAGTCAGCGCAATCGATGATGCAGTGGTCGGCCTGGTCCACCGTCAAGCTGCCGTCCATCAAGTTGACATTGCCGATGAAATCGGCCACGAACCGGGTGGCCGGGGTCTCGTACACCTCGGCCGGTGCGCCCACCTGCAGGATGCGGCCCTCGCTCATCACCGCAATGCGGCTGGCCATCGTCATCGCCTCTTCCTGGTCGTGCGTCACCATGACGCAGGTGACCCCCACGTTGCGGATGATGTTGACGAGCTCGATCTGGGTTTCTTCACGCAGTTTTTTGTCCAGCGCGCCCAGCGGCTCGTCCAGCAGCAGCAATTGCGGCGCCTTGGCCAGGCTGCGCGCCAGCGCCACCCGCTGCTGTTGGCCGCCTGACAGCTGGTGCGGCTTGCGCTGGGCAAATGCGCCCAGTTGCACCAGTTTGAGCATCGCGTCCACCCGGTCATGGATCTGTGCCCGGGGCTGGCCGTCGCGCTTCAGGCCGAAGGCGATGTTCTCCCACACCGACAGGTGCGGAAACAGCGCATACGACTGGAACATCATGTTGATCGGGCGTGAATAAGGCGCCATCGTGGCCAGATCAACCCCGTCCAGCACGATGCGCCCGGCGCTGGGCACCTCAAAGCCCGCCAGCATGCGCAGCAAGGTGGTCTTGCCGCAACCTGATGAGCCCAGCAGTGCAAAGATCTCGCCCCGGGCGATGTCAAGGCTGACGTGGTTGACGGCCTTGACGCCGGAGAAATCTTTCACCACGTCGTCGATGGCCAGGTAGGCCGCCACGCTCAAACCCCCGTCTTGAAGGCCGTGTAGATGCGCGTCATCGAGCGCCGGATGTCGTTGGTCACCGCGTCGGGCAAGGCCATGCGCTTCATGTCGG
The DNA here is from genome assembly GCA_031372085.1 of Betaproteobacteria bacterium. Classification (GTDB taxonomy): domain Bacteria; phylum Pseudomonadota; class Gammaproteobacteria; order Burkholderiales; family Burkholderiaceae_C; genus Pseudaquabacterium. The sequence goes on along the minus strand of JANMKO010000405.1, from coordinate 412 downwards.
ACTCGGGCGGAAAGACGGTGGGGTTGTTGGCCACCTCGGGCTTGATGAACTTGCGTGATTCTTTGTTGGGGTTGGCGTAAAACACCTTGTTGGTGATGGCCGCATGCACCTCGGGCTTCAAGATGAAGTTGATGAACTTGTGCGCGTTGTCGGGGTGCGGCGCGTCGATGGGGATCACCATCGTGTCGAAAAACAGCACGCCGCCGGTCTTGGGGATCAGCGCCTGGATGTTTTGGCCGGTCTTGCCGTCGATGGCACGCTGGCGGGCGATGTTGATGTCGCCCGACCAGCCCAGCGCCACGCAGATCGAGCCGTTGGCCATGTCGTTGATGTAGCCCGACGAGCTGAACAGCGAGATGTAGGGCCGCACCGCCTTGAGCAGCGCCGGCACGGCCTGGAAATCAGCCTGGTT
>JANMKO010000792.1:0-2536 GCA_031372085.1 Betaproteobacteria bacterium | reverse complement strand
GTGCCCAGGCTGCCACTGAAGCTGGCGCCGGCCCAGCCACTGCCCGCGCCGTGGCTGCTGTAAGCCTTGTAGCTGGTGCTGTTGCCCACCCCGGTGCCGTAGATTTGCGGGCCGTAGTCACCCGAGTACAGCACGTCGTTGATGGCCGGGTCGTCACCCGTCACCGCGTAGGTCAGAAAGTTGAAGTTGTTGCCCGGCTGCGGGTTGGCCACGCAGCGCCGGTTGGCATTGCTGGCCGACAAGCCGGCCACACAATCGTTGGTGTAGACCACCTCGGCATCGTTGCCAAAGTAATAGGCATAGGTGGTATACACCCCGCCGCCCGACAGCCCGAAGCTGGCCAGCCCCCACTGAAACTGGTTGCGGTAGCTGGTGATGGTGCTGCGCAGCACACTGCGCGCGATATTGCCCCGGGTGCTGGCGTCGTCACCGGCGATCAGCTTGCCGGCCATCGTGCCGTCCATCGACTGTGAGTTGTCGTACAGCACCAGCACATTGGGCTTGACGGTGCTGCCCAGAAACAGCGGTGAGGTGGCAAAGTTCAAGGTCTGGGCCGGCACACCGGCGCTGGCCCCGGCCAGCAGCCACCACCCGGCGCCGCGCCGCACCCGCTTGCTGAAGTTGTTCATTGCTTGACGTACACCGATTGAAGCATCACCACGGTGGCCGAGCGGATGCCCGACGCACGCACGGTGATGCGGTAAGCGCGGGCGCTGACCGCCGGCGCGTTGGACCAGCCACCGCCAAAACCGGCGCTCTCACCGGCCACCGGCGGCAAGGTGGGCAGGCGCTCGACAAAATAGCTCGGCTGGGTGGCCAGCGCGGCGTTGTCCGGCCCCAGCAGTGCGGCCGCACCGGTGCGGCTGCCGTAGCCCCGCGTGGCAGCCCAGTTGACGGTTTGCCACAGCGGGGCCGATTGCGGGCCGCTGGCGGTGTCGGACGGCGGGATGCACAGCCCGGCGGCGCAGCCCTCGGCAAAGCCGCTGTCGGCGCTCACATTGCTTTCGATGTCGAGCTCGGCGTCGCGCAGCGTGGCCTCGGCGGCCTGCAGCGCCACCTGCCGGTCGCGGGCATTGCCCACCATGCGCTCTTGCACGATGCTGCTGTTCATCGCGCCCAGCGTCAGCATGGCCAACACCAGCATCATCAGCAGGATGGCCAGCAGCGAGAAGCCGTGCGCGGCGCGGCGCGGATGCGCGCAGCAACGCACCCGCTGGCGCGCTGCGGGTGGGGGCACCGGTGATGTCCGCCGCACCATGTCAAGGCAGCGCATTGCGCAGTGAGACCAGCATCGACATCACGGTGCGCAGCTTGCGGTCGGCCGGCGCCACGGTCTGGCCGTCAAAAATATACGGCTGGGTCTGGCTGGCCTGGGCGTCGCGCCCACCCACCAGCAGCAGTTCCACCCGGGCATTGACCACCTGCGCCCAGTTGGCCACCTGGTCGGCACGGGCAAAGCGGTCGGCGGCAAAGTCACCGTCGGTGTCCACGCCGTAGGTCACCGCCAGCCGCTCGACCCCGGTGACCAGCTCGGTGCGCTGGGCGCTGCCGTTGTAGGTGGGGTTGGTGTAGACCCACAGCGCGCGCTCGCCGCTGCGGCGCTCGCTGTTGGCCAAGAAGTAGATCAGCGTCTGCATGCGCCAGACGCGGGCGTCATTGGCGTAGGCCCGGCTCAAGGCAGTGCGGGCCACGCCCGGCACCACGCCGCCGGCCCCGGCGACGTGCTGGATGCTGCCCGCCGCGCCCGCGCCGGCGTTGGTGGCCTGCAGCACCGCGCCGCTGCCGCAATCGGCCACCACCAGCAAATCGCCCTGGGCAAAGCCGGCCGTGGGCGTGATGGTGAGCGCCGCGCTGGGGCTGGCCATCTCACCCACCAGTGACCAGCCCAGCCCGGTGGGCCGGCGCACCACCAGCACATCGCCGTCGGGCAATGCGCCCACCGCGTTGGCCGGTGCGGCCAGCGCCGGTGACCAGGCCGCACCGGTGTGGCGCGCGCCCCAGACCGGCTCGGCAAAGTTGTACAGCAGCGCGCCGGGCGTGTTCAGCGTGTTGTCCACCGCATCACTGCCCAGGCAGCCGCGAAAGCCCGACATGCGCAGGTCGTAGGCGATGGTGTCCATCACAAAGCGGCCGTTCTCCTGCATGCGCGAGCCCGACTCTTGCGCGACGAAGGTGCTGCGGCTGCCCAGGTAGACCGCGCCCATCACCGCCACCAGAAACAGCCCGATGGCCAGGCCCACCATCAGCTCGACCAGGCTGAAGCCCCGGCGCTGACATTGCGCCCGCAAGGCGCTGCGCGCCCGTGCGCCGGGCGGGCGTCGCAGCGCGCGCTGGCGGCAGATCACGGCCGCACCGCCACCGCCAGCCGGCTGGTCTGGCCACGCTCGGTCCAGAACACCTTGACGGCCAGCATGCCGCCGCCGCCACTGCAGGCCGGTGCAGCGGCGCTGCCGTCGTCGGGCGTGGCGTCCAGGCACACCACGCCGGTGCCGCCGGGCAGCTCACGGCCCAGCGTGGTGCTCCACTGGGCGTAATC
>JANMKO010000785.1:0-2124 GCA_031372085.1 Betaproteobacteria bacterium | reverse complement strand
ACCGCGATGTCGAAGGCCCGGCCATCGAGTGCGGCGGCCCGTGTCAGCCCGGTGACGGCATGCTTGGTGGCCGTGTAGGCGATCGAGCCCGGGCGCGGCGCGTGCGCCGAGATCGAGCCGTTGTTGATGATGCGCCCGCCCTGCGGCGCTTGCGCCCGCATCAGCTTGAAGGCCGCCGCCAGGCAGAAAAACGCACCGTTCAGGTTGGTGTTGACCGCCTGGCGCCAGGTGTCGGCGCTCACCTCGTCGGGGGTTTGCACCGGCAACGACACACCGGCATTGTTGAACAGCAGATCGAGCCGGCCAAAGCGCGCCTGCACGGCCGCAAACAGCGCGGCCACGGCCAGCTCATCGCCCACATCGCAGGGCACGGCCAGCGTGCGCTGGGCGATGTCGCCCCACGGGTCACCGGCCTGGCCGATGGCTGCGGCCAGCACGTCGGCCCGGCGCCCGGTGTAGGCCACGCGCCAGCCGTCGGCCACCAGCGCGGCAGCGCAGGCCAGGCCGATGCCCGAGCCCGCACCGGTGACCAGGGCGATGCGGTTGTGCGGCGTGGCGAGGGTCATGGCGTGTCTCAATGGTGTGATGATTGCAGCAGTCTGCCACAAGCGCAGCGGCCAAGCCGGCACCGTGCCAGCGCAGCTCGCGCCGCAGGGCATCGTCTGGCATGCTTGCCCACCCCGACAGCGCACCCCGGAGACCGCCCATGCCCACCCCGCACCGCATTGCCCTGATCCCCGGCGACGGCATCGGCCACGAAGTGATGCCCGAGGGCCAGCGGGTGCTGGACGCCGCCGCCCGGCGCTTTGGTCTACACCTGGATTACACCGCCATCGACTGGGCCAGTTGCGCCTGGTACGCCAAACACGGCCAGATGATGCCGGACGACTGGAAGGCGCAGATCGGCGGCATGCACGCGATCTTGTTTGGCGCCGTGGGCTGGCCGGCCACCGTGCCCGACCACGTCTCGCTGTGGGGCAGCCTGCTGAAGTTCCGGCGTGAGTTTGACCAGTACATCAACCTGCGGCCGGCCCGGTTGTTTGAGGGCGTGCCCTGCCCGCTGGCGAACCGCAAGCCGGGCGAGATCGACATGTTGATCGTGCGCGAGAACACCGAGGGTGAATACAGCGCCGTGGGCGGCGTGATGTTTGGCGGCACCGCACGCGAGTTTGTGCTGCAAGAGTCGGTCTTCACCCGACACGGCAGCGAGCGGCTGCTGGACTACGCCTTCAACCTGGCCCGCACCCGGCCGCGCAAACACGTGACGGTGGCCACCAAGAGCAACGGCATCGCCATCAGCATGCCGTGGTGGGACGAGCGCGCGGCCGAGGCCGCCGCCCGCCACCCCGACATCACCTGGGACAAGCAGCACATCGACATCCTGGCGGCGCGTTTTGTGCTGTCACCGCAAAAGTTTGACGTGGTGGCCGCCACCAACCTGTTTGGCGACATCCTGAGTGACCTGGGCCCCGCCTGCACCGGCACCATCGGTATTGCGCCGTCAGCCAATCTGAACCCGGAGCGGGCGTTTCCCAGCCTGTTTGAGCCGGTGCACGGCTCGGCGCCCGACATCTGCGGCCAGCACATCGCCAACCCGGTGGCCATGGTGTGGAGCGCGGCGATGATGCTTGATTTTTTGGGCCACCGCGACGCCCACGACGCCATCCTGCGGGCCATCGAGGCGGTGCTGCGCGACGGCCCGCGCACGCCCGACCTGGGCGGCGCGGCCAGCACCAGCGACGTGGGCCGGGCGCTGGCAGACCGGGTGGCCGGCGGGGTTTGAGCCGGTATCCGGCGGGGCGCCACCGGGGCACGCCCCGGCTCGCCGCCGCTCAGGGCTCCAGCGCGGCCGCTGCCGCCGCCGTGCTGGGCGGCACAAACGACCGGTGTTTTTGCAGCGTGCGCGCCGGATCGGCCCGCCGGCCGGTGAGCGCCCGGCGCAGCCCGGCCTCAAACAAGTGCAGGTTCAGCGGTTTGAGCCAGTATTCGTAAGCGCCCAGGCTCATCGCCTTGATGATGTCCATCGACAGGCTGTCGGCGCTGAGGATGGTCACGCGCAGGCCCCGGCTGGCGATGTCACCATTGAGCCGGCGCACCACCTCCAGGCCGCCGATGTCGGGCAAG
>JANMKO010000762.1:0-2174 GCA_031372085.1 Betaproteobacteria bacterium | reverse complement strand
GCACGGCGTCCAGCGCGTCACCGCTGGCGTCGTCGGCCAGGCTGTCGCGCTGCGCGGCGCTGAGCTTGAGCCGCAAACCCAGCCGGGTGCGGCCCTGCTCCAGCGCCTCGACGATGTCTTTGCGGGCGATCAGCCGGTCGGCCGTGTGCTTGGCCTTGTCATCACTTTTGTACGGCCGGCGGGCAATCAACTCGCGCGCCAGCAGGCCCGGATAAGCCTCCAGCGCCACCCGGCCGGCGTCGCCCTGGCCGGGCTCGTGCGCCGGCAGGCACAGGCCGGCGGCGCGCAGCAGCGGCACACCGGCATGCAGCATGTAAGCCACCGGCGGGTTCACCCACTTCATGCTGGGGCTCGATCCGGCCGGCCCGTCACAAGCCCGGTGGGCAAATTTGCCGCCCGCCGGCCGGGCCTTGCAAAACGCCGCAAAAGTGGCGCGGATGTCGGGCCGGCTGAGCGCGCAGTAGTGATCGATGCTGGCCGCCCAGCCGGTGGGCCAGCCCAGCTGCAACACCAGTTCACGCGGCAGGCCAAACGGCAGGTCAAAGCCGCCCACCCAGGGCCCGGGCTGTTGCAGCCAGGCGCCAAAGGTGGCCAGCGTGTCAAAGCGTTGCAGGCCGTCCAGCCGCAGCAGCGCGCCGTGCAGGGCACCGCTGGCCATCACGATGGGTTTGCGCCGGCTCGGGCGGCTGGAGAAATCGACGCCGACGATGCGCTGTGCCATCGGCCGGATTCTCGGCGTGCGCCCGGCGCGCCTGGTGGCCCGGCATGAAATGGCCCTGCCGGCCAGGCCTTCGCCCGCCCACCAGCGCCGCCCGGCGCGGCGCTGGCGGCCGTCAGTCCACCGGCCAGGGCATCGATTTGGGCAGGCTCATCGGCTCGGCCGGCGTTGCTGCCGCCGGCCGGCCCGGCTGCCCGGCGTCCACGCCGCGCCACCACGGCTGCACGCCGTGCACCCGCGACGGCTCAACCGGCTCACCCAGCCGGGGCATCAGCAGCGGTGCGCTGGTTTGCAGGGCCAGCGCCAGCAGGGTTTCGGCCGGCTCGTCCCAGGCATGCATGGCCAGGCAGAACGTGCCCCAGTGCACCGGCAAAAACGCCCCGCCGCCAAGCAACGCATGGGCCTGCAGCGCATGCGCCGGGCCGAGGTGGATGTCGCCCCACGCGGGGTGAAAGGCGCCCACCTCCAGCAGCACCAGATCAAACGGCCCCAGGCGCTGGCCGATGGCCGCGTACTCGGTGGTCAGCCCGGTGTCGCCGGAGAAAAACACCGCATGCCGGTCGGTGCGCAGCACCAGCGACGACCAGAGCGTGGCGTTGCGGTCTTTCAGCCCCCGGCCCGAGAAATGCTGTGACGGCGCGGCGGTGATGTACAGGCCGGTGCCCGGCACGGAGTGCGTCTGCCACCAGTCCAGCTCGGTGATGCACTCGGGCGGCACGCCCCAGGCTTGCAGGTGCGCGCCCACGCCCAGCGACGTGACAAACGGCACGCCAGTCTTGGCCAGCGCGCGGATCGTCGGGTAATCGAGGTGGTCGTAGTGGTCGTGCGAGACCAGCACCACGTCCAGCGCCGGCAGCGCCTTGAGCGCAATGGGCACCGGCTGAAAGCGCTTCGGCCCGGCCAGCCGCGACGGCGACGCCCGCTGGCCCCACACCGGATCGGTCAGCACACGGTGGCCGTCGATCTCGATCAGCACGGTGGAGTGGCCCAGCCAGGTGGCGCGCAGGCCGGTGTCGGGCGGCCGCGCCCAGCCGGCGCGGGGATCAACCGACGGCAGCGGCCGGGTGGGCACCCGGCGCTGCCCGCCGCACAAAAAATCCATCAGCGACGGCATCGCCACCGCCGCATCACGCAGGCCCGCCAGCACCGGGTGCTGGTTGCGAAAGCCGTTGCCGGCCCACAGCTGTGAGGCTTTCATGCGCTCCAGCCGCAGGCCGTCGGCCCGTTTGCCCAAAGTCTTCAGGGCCATCCTTCGGTTGCCACGGCGAGTGGCCGCCGCTTGAATTGTCCCCGGCCGCGTCTTGCACCTTCCCCCTGCCGGGGGGAAGGCTGGGATGGGGGTGACGAGGCACAAGCGGTCACCCCTTCGACCCCCAGCCCTCCCCCGGGCCGACCCCCGCCCCGGGGGGGGGGCCCCCCCCCCACCGCCCGTCCCCCGCCTGACGGTCCCCGCCCC
>JANMKO010000728.1:0-1706 GCA_031372085.1 Betaproteobacteria bacterium | reverse complement strand
GCCAGCGCGGCGTCGTCGGGCGTCACCCGGTCGTGGCCGGGCAGCGCGGCCACGGCGCAGGCCGCGCGCAGCGCCAGCCAGGGCGCGCGCAGCGAGCCGATGCCCAGCGCCAGCGCGGCCTGGCACAGCGCGGCGGCGGTGTCGGCGCCACTGGCCACGCCGGGCAGGCGGGCCCGGGCGTCGGCAACGTCGGCCGCAGTGATGGCCGCAGTGATGGCCGCCTTGATGTCCGCTGTGCTGGCCGCTGTGCTGGTCGCTGTGCTGGCCGCCGCGTTGGCAACGGTGTCGACGGCCTGCGCCAACCCCCACGCCGGCAACTCGTCGAGCGTCAGGTGAAACGCCAGCCGGTCGGCCAGCGCGGCCGGCGCCTGCTCGTCGTCGTCTGCGCCCTCGTCCAGTGCCACCAGGCCGATGCGGGCCGGCAGGCGCAGCGTCAGGCCGTCGCGCTCCACCAGCACCTCACCCCGGTCCAGCACGGCGGTCAGCCGGGCGGCGGTGGCGGGGCTCAGGCGCTCGGCCATCGCCAGCAGCGCCAGGCCGCCGTCGCAGTCGGCCAGCACACCGCGCTGGGCCACCGGCCGGCCGTGCTGCAGCGTGGCGGCCAGGTCCAGCCCGCCCAGCAGGCGCTCGTCGGCGATGTTGATCGGCACCCGGCGCAGGGGCAGGTGGCTGGGCATGACTGCGCGCAGGCAAGCCAGCCAGTGGTCGCGCTGCGCCCCGCAGCGGGCGCGCAGCAGGGCGCCGCCCAGGCCGGCCGGGTCGATGGCCAGCAGCGCGGCGGCGGTCAGCGCGTCGGCCCAGGCGGCGTCGGGGTCGGGGTCAAAATCGGTTCTGACCACTTCCAGCGCCTCAGCGGGTTCGCGCCCCACCCACAGCGGCCGTCAGTCGCCACCCAGCGCACGCCGCAGCACCGGCTTTGCCGGGCCGGTCGGCCCGCCTTTTGGGCAGGCGCCGCAGGCGCTTCGGCAGGGTCACTTCAAATTCTCCAGTGCCCGCTCCACCCGCACGCTGGAGCCGGCGTCGTCCAGCGGATCCCGGCGCAGCCGGTGGCGCAGCGCGGGCGGGCCCACCCGCCGCACATGCGCCAGCGTGACGCACAAATCGCCCTCATAAGCCGCCAGCGCCCGGGCTGCGCGCATCACAGTCAGCTCACCGCGCAGGCCGTCGGTGCCCAGCGCCAGGCACAGCCGGGCGCTTTGCTCCAGCACCGCGTCGGGCACCTGCACCTGGCCCAGCAGCGCCCGGCCGGCGACGATGCGGCGCCGGATGCGCGCGTCCTCTTTGGCCCACAGCGTGGTAAAGCCCAGCGGATCGCGCTCAAACGCGTCGCGCCGCTTCACCACCTCGATGCGCTGCGGCAGATCACGCGGCGTGCTCACCTCCACGCTCAGGCCGAAGCGGTCCAGCAACTGTGGCCGCAGCTCGCCCTCTTCGGGGTTGCCGCTGCCCACCAGCACAAAACGCGCCGGGTGGCGCACGCTCAAGCCTTCGCGCTCGACGACGTTTTCACCCGACGCGGCCACGTCGATGAGCAGATCGACGAGGTGGTCCTCCAGCAGATTGACCTCGTCGATGTACAAAAAGCCCCGGTGTGCACGCGCCAGCAAGCCGGGCTCGAAGGTCTTGACCCCGTCCTGCAGCGCACGTTGCAGATCGAGTGCGCCCACCACCCGGTCCTCGGTGGCGCCCAGTGGCAGATCGACCAC
>JANMKO010000715.1:0-5673 GCA_031372085.1 Betaproteobacteria bacterium | reverse complement strand
TTGTCGCAAGCCGTGCACGCCCGCCGCGTCTCGTGCCGTGAGGTGATGCAGGCCTACCTGGCACGCATCCACCGGCTCAACCCGCTGCTCAACGCCATCGTCAACCTGGCGCCCGATGACGCCCTGCTGGCCCAGTCGGATGCTTGCGATGTTGAGCTGGCGCGCGGCCGATCACGCGGCTGGCTGCACGGCCTGCCGCAGGCCATCAAAGACACTGGCCATGCGCTGGGCTTCCCCAGCACCGCCGGCAGCCCGCTGCTGATCAACACGCTGCCGGCCCAGGACAACCTGATGACGGCGCGAATGAAAGCCGCCGGCTGCATCGTCATCGGCAAGACCAATGTGCCCGAGCTGGGCCTGGGCTCACACACCTTCAACCCCGTTTTTGGCGCCACGCCCAACGCCTGGGATGCGGCGGTGACGGCCGGTGGCAGCAGCGGCGGCGCGGCGGTGGCGCTGGCGCACCGCCTGCTGCCAGTGGCCGATGGCTCGGACTTCATGGGCTCACTGCGCAACCCGGCCGCCTGGAACCATGTTTTTGGCCTGCGGCCCAGCCAGGGCCGGGTGCCACTGTGGCCGGCCAGCGAGGCCTGGGTGTCGCAGCTCGGCACCGAGGGGCCGCTGGCGCGCACGGTGCGCGACCTGGCGCTGCTGCTGGCCACCCAGGCCGGCCACGATGCGCGGGCGCCGTTGAGCATCGCCCAGGGCCCGCAAGATTTTTGGGGTGCTGGCGACGGCAGCGTGGCCGCACTGCGCGGCCTGCGCATCGGCTGGCTGGGCGATCTGGGCGGCCATCTGGCGATGGAAGACGGGTTGCTGGCGGTGCATGAGCAGGCTTTGCAGCGCTGCACCGCCGAGGGCGCGGTGGTGCAGCCCACCGCGCTGGGCTTTGATGCCGACGTGCTGTGGTCAGCCTGGCTGGTGTGGCGCCGGGCGCTGGTGGCGCCCCGGGTGGCCGCCCTGCTGGCCCAGCCCGGCGCGCGGGACCGGATCAAGCCCGAGGCGCTGTGGGAGCACGACGCCGCCCAGGGCTTGAGCTTCACGGATTTCATGCGCGCCAGCGAGGTGCGCACCGCCTTTCACACGCACCTGCTGGGGCTGTTCAAGCGCTTCGACGTGCTGGCGTTGCCGGTCACCCAGGTGTGGCCGTTTGCGCTGGGCCAGCGCTGGCCGCAGGTAGTGGCAGGCCGCCAGATGGACACCTACCACCGCTGGATGGAATCGACGCTGTACGCCACCTTTGCCGGCCTGCCGGCGATCAGCCTGCCCGCCGGCTTCCATGCCAACGGGCGCTGGCCGGCGGGGTTGCAATTGATCGGCCGGCCGCAGGGCGATGCGGCGTTGCTGCGGGTGGCGGCGGGGTATGAGGCGGCCTCAGGTGCGATGCTGGCGCGGCGGCCTGGGGCGCCGGGGCAGGCCGCTGCCAGTGGCCGGCTGCGTCCGGCAGAAGGGTGAGCCGAAACCGTGGGGCGTTGACCCGTTGGGTCGTGACTGGCGACGCGGTGATCGACGGGCGCCCGTCAAACCCGTCTGACGGCACCACCAGCGCCCGGGGCGGCTTCCCTTGACGAGCAGCGGCTGCAAGCCATCCAGCGCCGTCACCCACAGGCTTGCGCGGGGCAGCTTGCCTGATCGCCTTGAGGCTGGCGTCGCGGGGGATGACGTGGCGCGCCCTGCAGTACCTCCCGCTTTTGGCCGTCGCCGATGGGCGAGTTTCTGCCAAAGTTACTTTGCGCAAGTCAAGAACGCCAGCGATTGCATGAAACCGATGGCGCCATGAAAAAAGCCCCGGCGCGTTGATTCTCAAGGGCTTTTGGCGCGCTCGGCAAGCTCTTGGGGCTGCCTGAAGCAGTAACCTGGTGGCCTGGGGCGCACCCACATGATCCGTCGGAACCCGCGCCTAGCGCCAAAGGCGCGGTGCCGCAGAAGTGAGTTACCGCCAAAGTCACTGCGTTCCAGGTCCGCCTGCAAGTCCCGAATCTGGCGCTCGAAGTGAGCCCGGCGCGTCGCGCCAGCATCGACACCTCGAATGCCAACCGTTCAACCGCTACGTGCGCAGCTGGGTAACCAAACCACAACCAAGAGACGCTTCCTGCAGGTGACGTAGGAGGTTAGCGTGGCTCATCTATCCTTCAGGACACACAGACCGGCGTGATAGCCTTAAACGAGATCTAGAGCCAACTCGAATCCCTCCCACGCCATGTACGCAATAAGCCCGCTCCGCTACCCCGGCGCAAAGTGGCGTCTTGACAACTTCGTAAGCGCGCTTGTTCGAGACAACGGACTGGCCGGCGGTCACTATGCCGAGCCATACGCTGGCGGAGCCAGTCTCGCGTTGTCGCTGCTTTTTGGTGGGCGCGTCGCTGAAGTTCACCTGAACGATCTCGATCGGTCGGTGTGGGCCTTCTGGAAGTCGGCAGTCGAACATTCGGGCGAATTGGTAGCACGGGTACGCTCTACGAAAGTGACCATCGACGAGTGGCACGTCCAACGTGAGGTTCAGGCGAACAAACATAGCGCGTCAATTCTCGATCTCGGCTTTTCGACCTTCTTCCTCAACCGGACCAACCGGAGCGGGATCATCACTGGTGGAGTGGTTGGCGGGAAGACGCAATCGGGCAAGTGGAAGCTTGATGCTCGCTTTAACAAAACAAATTTGGTCGAGCGCCTGGACAGAATTCGCGCGTACAAGACACAAATCCACGTTACGCGACTTGATGCATTGACCTTCATCGCGCGCCGTGGCGAGTCCTTGCCGCCGAAGCGAAGCTTGATGTACCTAGACCCACCGTACTTCGCAAAGGGTCAAGACCTGTACATGAACGCGTATCGGCCTGGCGATCATGCTGCCGTCGCCGAGGCCGTCATGCAACAGATCAAGGTTCCGTGGCTTGTCTCGTATGACGATGTGCCGGAAATTCGAAGCCTCTATGGCGCGTCTCGCCGAATCCGATACGCGTTGCGATACAGCGCGAGTTCGACACGAACAGGGCAAGAGGTAATCTTCATGTGCCCCGGCCTCCGAGCTCGACGCGAATTGCTGCTTGCGGCTTGATTTACCTGCTATGACAACGCGAGGCAATGCGCTCTAGTCAATGTCTAGGCGCAATTGCTGTGGCGCGTTCTTCAAGCGAATTCGAATCCGAAGATCGGAGCTTTGTCGCTCCACCTCCACTTCAACAATCATTTCGTGCGAATGACCGTCTTGCGTCTCTAGGTTGAACAGAACCCTGGGCGGAACGAACCCTGTGGCGTGAGCGGGCAACGTAGCCGTCAATTGCCGCTCGGCAATGCCGCGAGAATCATGTCGAAGATCGACGTGAATCTCCTCCGGTGCGGTCGACGGCAGTTCGATCGATCTTGTCACGGTGCTCGCCGGGACTTTCTCTGTCTGCGCAAGCAACACGGTACTCTGCCCCGCTCTAGCTCCTAGCGGAGACGAGATCGCTGTCTTGCCAAGCATGATCCCTTCCTTGAACCCACCTCTCTTCTTGAGCTTCTGGCGACGTGCGGCCTCAACGCTGGCTTCCCCAATTCCCAATTCAGACATGATGCTCAGCGAAACCTCTCGAACGTCAGCAAGCTCCTCCGCGATTTGATCGTTCGTCCTCGCATCAAGCACCTCAAACGTTTCTTCCACTAGCTTTCGGCGCAGTGCAGCCACCAGCGCCTCGCCGCGTACACGCAATAGAGCAACCGTCTCTCCTCTGGAAACTATTGCCTCGGGTATGCCGTCACGCACCAGCTTGTTGGATTCAATAGCTTCGTCGTCAACAGCAAAGTCATCGAGGTCGGCGCATTCGACATCGCATCCGGCGGCGGAAAGCATGTAGTAGGCATGTGAAAGTATTCCACCGCTCAACTCAATCACGATGTTGTGCCGCTTTGCTAGGGCAGCAAGCCCTTTGACAAAGTCTTGGTCTCTTACCATTTCTGGCTCTCGTGGGTCCACGCGGATTCGCGCCACGGGCTTCCCATCGTCAATCGCCTTCTGAAGGCCCTGCCAATCTTTTCGGGTTTGGAGCACGACCTCACTTGTACCGGCGAGCTTCTTGCGCGGGGTAGCCTTGTGTATTGGCCCCTCCTGCTTCCACTCCATGTGAAACCAGGGCATGACACGATGACGTGTTGCCTTGGGTGCCGTGTCGATCAGCCACATGACCACAACTGGCCGCCCCTCGCGCGCAGCGATGCATCGAGAAGTCCATGCGATCTCATGAATCCAATCGGCTTTCGTGATGCTCCGCGACCAGTCGGCACGCGCAGAGGTTCGATGTACAACCCAGGCGCCATCGTCATTCGGAGCAATGAAATGCTCTTTGTACCGACACTTCTCTCTGACAGTAAATGCTGCCGGCCGAGCATCAATGCGTACCCCAGAAGGCACTTGGGTATCGACGTCAAACACGTCGTATGCATACCAGTAGAGCCCCTCAGGAATGCCCCACAGCGACTCGATTCTCACCCTGCGCTCATTGGGCAGCGCTTGACACCAAGCAGCGGCGGCCGCCGGCACGAAGTGATGTGCAATGAGGCAGAGACTTGAATCGGCGAGGCAATCGCCGCCGTCGGCGCGAGACTGAACCTTGCGACGAAACTCGCCAATCAGCCATTCCTCTGCCGACTCAACGGACCGCAGTTCATCACTGCGTGGGAGCATTTCCCTAAGATGCTTTGGGGTCTCTTGTCCATCTGTTCGTATCACCAAAGGGCGAGTCGTGAGCAGCTTCAAGTCACGCAGCAACGCATCGCTGCAGCGTCCATCTTGAACAATGGATTGAATCTCGCTCGAGCTGTCCAGCACAAAGAACGGAACTATCGCGTAGCCCAACTCACGATAGACCCTCGCATTTGCGAGCTTTCGGTACGTTTCAAAATCGCCCACCGTCGCAGGTCGGAATGCTTCCAGCACTGGCATAGCCAGCGATCCAGCAGACGGCGCCCTCACCAAACTGTGCGGGTCCACTCCTTGCGCGATTTCCTCACACGGGTCGGCCTGAACTATTCGGACAGCGCTCCCGTCCCACACCCATTCAAAGTGCACTCTGATTAGGCGTTCATATGCCCAAAGCGAGACGACACGAAGGCAATCAACGATGGACTCCTTGTGGACGCAAGCAAGCGTCGCCTCCCTGGGCGGCCTCTTGTCACGCCAGGTCCTGAGCGGGATGCGATAAATCTCTGCGGACTGGGAGGACGTTGCTTCGACCTCAGCAACCCAGTCACGCTTGTCCTTAGCAATTCGGCGCTCGTTTGAGAGGTGTCCTTTGGCGGCACACGGGATCAGTTCTTGAACAACCCAATGAACTGCCGCAGCACTCGGTTGACCTTTCCGTAGACGGCTGATTTCGTCAAGGAGCCCCGCTTGGCTGCATTCGGCCGATTCGAGTTCGCCGCGGCTTTCTATTGACTCCGCAACGCCGCTTGAGCGCACGAGGAGTTTGACGCCTGCCCGGATGCCCGACTCCAAGATGGCGTTGGCAAGCACCACCGTTCCAGGCAGCGTCTTGCCGCACACAACAAAGAACGGCGTCGTCCAAACACTTGGGATAAGCGAGTCAACGGAAGTTTAATTCAGAACGGAAAGTGGTAGCGGGTGCCGAAATTATTCAGAATTTCATCGACATCAGTCTCAAGCATGGCACTATTTCGACATTTGACTTTCATCCATGT
>JANMKO010000690.1:0-2636 GCA_031372085.1 Betaproteobacteria bacterium | reverse complement strand
ATGTCGCCCAAATCGGCGCTGCGGCTGCGCTCGCGGTAGCGCAGCGTGGAGTTGTGGGCAATCACCAGCAGTGAGCGGTTCAGCGACAGCGTGGCGATGATCTCCTCGGTCATGCCGTCGCCAAAGTACGGGTCGGCCTGCGGCCCCTCGGTGAGCAGCGGCAGCACCGCCAGCGACGGCTGGCGCTCCCATTGCGGGTGCGGTTGCAGCAGTGGCGGGCCGGGCTGGCCCGCACCGGCCGCGCCCGGGGTGGGCTCGGGTGGGGGCAGCACGCGGTACAGCAGGGTCGGCTGGTTGGTGGGGCGCAGTGCGCGCTCGCCCAGCGGCTCAAACCGGGCGGCCAGCTTGTGCTGGGCCAAATCGCGCACGCTCTGGGTGATCAACACGTCGTCATGCCCCGCTGCCTGGTGCACCTCGGCCGCCAGGTTGACGCCGTCGCCCACCAGTTTGCCGTCGTCCTCGATCACGTCATCCACACACAGGCCGATGCGCATGCGCAGCGCGTTGTGCGGCTCGGCGGCACGGCGCTGCGCTAGCCGGCGCTGCAGGCCCAGGGCCCAGTCGAGCGCGTCCACCACGCTGGCAAACTCCAGCAGCACGCGCTCGGGCGTCAGCTCGATCAGCCGGCCGCCAAAGGCCGGCACGGTGGGCTCGATCAGCTCGGCGCGGGCGGCCCGCCAGGCGCCGATGGCTGCGGCCGCATCACGCGCCACCAGGCGCTGCCAGCCCACCACGTCGGCATGCGCCACCACCGCCAGCCGGCGCACGATGCGCTGCGGCAGCCGGGCCACGTCGGGCCGCGCTGGCGCGGCGTCGGGCGCACCGGCCACCAGCGCCAGCCGGTAGCCGCGCCCGGTGACGGTGGCAATGGCCGCCGGCCCCAGCACCTTGCGCAGCGCCGAGACCTGCACCGACAGGTTGTTTTCTTCCACCACCAGGCCGGGCCAGGCCAGGTCGAGCAGCTCGTTTTTGGTGACCACCCGGTCACGCCGCTCAACCAGGGCCAGCAGCACGTCGAAGGCACGCGCGCCCAGCGCCACCGCCGCGCCGTCTACCCGCAACACTCGCTCGGCCGGCCGAAGCTCGACCCGGCCGAAATGGATGATCTGCAACAAGAGTGCTCCCGACCGGCCCGCGCTACCGGGCCCGAGCCCAGGCAGCATCACGTGCCATCCCCTGGCTTTGCAATCTACCTCAGCCAACGGCGGCCACCTTGCATCAAACGTGGGCGGCAGGCGGCGCCCGGCGCCACCGGTTTAGGCCGGTTTAGCAGCACTTCAGGCGGCTAAAGGACAGCCGGGCAGCGCCACGCGCACCCTGGGGCCCCGGCTTTGACGTGCCCACCCCCATGCCTTTGACACTGACCCAGGTGCTGCTGCAGCGCGGCGCGTTGCGCCTTTATGGCAGCGCCGTCTGCGATTTGCAGCCACGCGGTGACCTGGGCCTGGCGCTGGACCCGGACGGCCCGGTGGGCTTCGCCTTGATCCGGGCCTATCTGCAGGCCGGCCAGCCTGTGATCTTGCCGGTGCCGGTGGTGCTGAGCGTCTACGGCGCCGGCCAGCCACCGGCCGTCGACGATGCACTGGCCGGGCCCGACGACCGGGTGTGGACGGTGCGCCAGCACGACGCCGGCCTGCTGCTGGTCTTGCGCCCGGGCCGCCTGATCGATTTGCTGCAGGCCGGCGCCGCTGCACCCGCTGCACCCGCCGCACCCGCTGCACCTGACACACGCTGACCGACCCGGCCCGCGCGCTGTATCGCCTGGCACCTTGCATCCGGCCCGGCCATCACCATCTGCTGTGCATCGGGCCTGCCGGATGCGGGCCTCAGGAGCCCCCGCCATGCAAACCACCCCGCCCAGCCTGCCCACCGACCTGGCCGCCCGGCTGAAAACCGCCGCCACGCTGGCCGAGTTGATGCAGCGGGTGGAAGCCAGCACCCAGCCTATCGGCGCCGACCAATACCGCCGGCTGGCCCAGCACCTGTTGCGGTTGCTGGATGGCCTGGCGCTGGACGCCCGGCTGGACGCCTTGCTCGGCGCCTTTCCGGCAGCGGCCGTGCTGTACGAGAACGCCCGTTACGCCCAGGCCGGCCTGTGCCGGTCACCGCTGGACTCGTCATTGCGCAGTGAGCTGGCGGCGCGCGGCGTCATCGACAAGGCCCGCGCACTGGCCCCGGCACGCTGACTGCTGTTGCCTGCGGCGCCCCGGCCGGCCCCCCGGCCAAGCATTGACAAGCCCGCCGCCAGCCGCAAGCATCGCGCATCCCGCGCCATCCCGGCGCGGCACAAGCGAGGAGCCCCACCATGGCCAAGAGCCAGCAGCGCAGCAGCAAAGAGACCAAAAAGCCCAAGAAAGACGAGTCCAGCGCCAAGCCGCTGTCGCCGGGCGCCGTCACCGCCACCATCACCACCGTGGTGCCAGACCGCAGCAAGAAGAAGAAGTGAGCGCGGGGTGCGGCGGCGGCACGGCCCAGGCCAGGCAAGCGCCGCGCCCGTCATCCGGCGTGGGTCACTCGGCCGGCCGCAGCGCGGGGTCGACATCCACCATCTGCCACCAGCGGTTCCAGAACAGCGGCCGCCGGTAGCCCACCAGCCAGGGCTGGGCCATGTCGGTGTAGACGCGGTGCACATGCTG
>JANMKO010000368.1:0-1587 GCA_031372085.1 Betaproteobacteria bacterium | reverse complement strand
GTTGGAAGACGGGCTGGATGACGGGTTGGTGGCTGGGTTGGTGGCTGGGTGGGCGGCTGGGTGGGTGGCTGGCTGCGCGCCGGGGCCGGCGCCCAGGCCGGCCGCCTGCGCCTCGGCCCGGTTGAAGCCGGTCGCCGTCTGCACCAGCGAATCAAAGCCGCGCCGGCCGGCCCACGGCCCGGCCCAGCCGTAGGCCGACAGCTCGGCCACGACGATGCCGGGCCGGCGCCGGGCCAGTGCCTCGGGGCTGTAGCCGCGGCCGGCCAGCGCGCCGGGCCGGTAGCCCTGCAACAGCACCTGGCTCGCGTCGATCAGCGCATCGAGCCGGGCCCGACCGGCGGGCTCACGCAGGTCGATCAGGGTGGACAGCTTGCCGCGGCTGGTGTCGGCGATGGCTTCGATATTGGGCAGGTGCGGGGCGTTGACCAGCATCACATCAGCGCCGTAGGCCGCCAGGCAGCGCCCGGCCACCGGGCCGGCCAGGATGCGGGTCAGGTCGAGCACACGCAGGCCGTGCAGCGGCGCGGCGCCGGGTGGTTGGTCAGCCGGCGCCGCGCCGGCCCAGGCCAACGGTGGTGCGTCGCCCAGCCGGTCGATGGCCAGCAGCGGCTGGCCGGCCAGCGCCTGGCCTTGCGGGTGGGCGTCCCAGTCGGCAAACGAGCGGGCGGCGGCCACCACCAGCCCGGCGTCGGCAGCGGCCTGCTCAAAATCCTCGGCGCGCCAGCGGCGCAGCGCCTGGGTGACGGCGTCGCGCCCGGTGCCGGGCCCGGGGGCCAGGCCCAGCAGGCGCAGCACGCCGTCCCGGTGGTGGGCAAAGTTGGTGTGGAGGCGCACCCAGCCGGCGGGCCCGTCGGGCCCGCCGTCAGACCGATCAGCGCCGCAGGGGTACAGGCCCGACAGCTTGTCCCAGGGGTTGGGGGTGCGGCCGTCGAGCGCAAAAAACCCCTGGCAGTCGAGCGTGGCGTGGCTGCGGTCCACCGCCACCCGCTGCCGGGGCTGCTGCGGGTGGTGCAGGTGCCACAGCTCGGCGGCGGCCAGCGCCGCAGCGGCCAGGCTGGCCTGGGCGGCGCTGGCAACACAAAACGACGACGGCAGCACCGGCGCGGTGGTCTCACCCAGATCAATCTGCGCCAGCGCGGCGGCGGGCAGGCCGGCCGCTTGCCACAGCGCGGCCAGCACGTCGGCACAGGGTTGCGGCGGTGGCAGCGCGTCGGTAGACATGGCGGGGTGGGCGGCGGCGGGTGAGAGGGTGGGTGTCAGGGCGGGCGTCAGGGCGGGGCATCAGCGCGGGGCGTCAGGGTGGGGCATCCGCGCGGGGCGTCAGGGCGCGGCGTCACGATGGGGCGTGCAGGCTGCGGCGTCAAGCTGCCCGCAGTGTCGGGCAAGGCGGCGCCGGGATCAACCAAACACCGGCCGCAGCGCCTGGTACAGCGCCTGGAACCGCGCGTGCCGGGGCAGCAGCCGCGCGCGCTCGGCCGGGTCGGGCTCAAAGCGGTCGGCCACGGGGGGCGCCAGGCAGACCTGCGCCAGCGCGTCGGCCTCGGCCGTGCCGTGCTGGCCCAGGTGTGCCAGCCAGGCCAGCCGCGC
>JANMKO010000599.1:0-1508 GCA_031372085.1 Betaproteobacteria bacterium | reverse complement strand
GCAGAGTGAAAACGCCATGTTCGACGCCTTCCACATCTCCAGCACGGCGGTCGACAGCAAGGTGGGCAGGCCTTGCCCGCCAAACTCGGTGCGCGCCGGCATGCCGTTCCAACCCGTGTCGCAAAAGCCTTTGTAGGCGGCTTTGAAGCCGTCGGCCGTGCTCACCACGCCCTGGTGCCAGCGGCAGCCCTGGGTGTCGCCGGCCTGGTTGATCGGCGCCAGCACGTTGCTGGCAAACTTGGCGGCCTCGTCCAGGATGGCCTCGACCAGGTCGGGCGTCACCTCCTCGTTGCCGGGCTGGGCCAGCACGGCGTCCAGGCCGCCGATCTCTTTCATCGTGAACAGCATGTCGCGCAGCGGCGGGGCGTAGTGGCTCATGGTCTTGGCGTCCTGGACAGAGGTTGGAGGATCAGTGCGTTTGCGGTGGCGACTTGTTGCCGCCAAGCTGACCGAGTTTGGCCATCAACTCGCCCACCAGGCCGCGCCGGAAGGCCAGCACGCAGACGACAAAGATCACGCCCATGATCACGGTCACCCACGGGCCCACCTTGTCGGCCAGCTCGTTCTCCAGCGTCACGATGGTGAAGGCGCCAACCACCGGGCCGAACAAGGTGCCCAGGCCGCCCAGCAAGGTCATCAATACCACCTCGCCCGACATGTGCCAGTGCGCGTCGGTCAGTGACGCGAGCTGGAAGACCAGTGACTTCAGGCCCCCGGCCACCCCGGCCAGAAAGGCCGACAGCACAAACGCCACCAGCTTGTAGCGTGCCACGTCATAGCCCAGTGAGATGGCACGCGGCTCGTTCTCGCGGATCGCCTTCATCACCTGGCCGAACGGTGAATCGATGGTGCGGCGGATCAGCCAGAAGCCAGCGCAGAACACCGCGAAGACGAAGAAGTACATCGTGATGTTGTTGCTCAGGTCGATCAGGCCAAACAGCTTGCCGCGTGGCACGCCTTGCAGCCCGTCCTCACCGCCGGTGAACGGCAGCTGCACCGCGAAGAAGAACACCAGCTGCGCCAGCGCCAGCGTGATCATCGTCAGGTAGATGCCGGCACGCCGGATCGACAGCGCACCAAACAGCCAGCCCAGCAAGGCCGCCACCAAACCGCCGGCCAGGATGGCCAGCTCGGGCGTCACGCCGTGCGCCTTGCTCAGCCAGGCGCAGACATAGGCCGCGCCACCGAAGAAGGCCGCATGGCCAAACGACAGCAGGCCGGCAAAGCCCAGCAGCAGGTTGAAGGCGCAGGCAAACAGCGCAAAGCACAGCACCTTCATCAAGAAGGTGGGGTAGACGATGAACGGCGCGATCACCCCGGCGGCGATCAGCAGGGCATAGCCGATGGCCTGGCGCGACGAGCCGGCGTCGGTGAGGGCGTTTTTTGGCAGCAGGGTGGTGGTCATGGGATGGCTTTCAAGCCTGTTTGCCGAACAGGCCGGCGGGACGCACCAACAGCACGGCGATCATGATGACGAAGATCACCACGCCAGACGCTTCGGGGTAGAT
>JANMKO010000594.1:0-7051 GCA_031372085.1 Betaproteobacteria bacterium | reverse complement strand
TCGGCGATCACCTTGCCACCGGTGAGGATGGCGATGTCTTCCAGCATGGCCTTGCGGCGGTCGCCAAAGCCCGGGGCTTTGACGGCAACCACCTTCAAGATGCCGCGGATGGTGTTGACCACCAGCGTGGCCAGGGCCTCGCCCTCGACTTCTTCGGCAATGATCAGCAGCGGCCGGCCGGCCTTGGCCACTTGCTCCAGCGTGGGCAGCAGATCACGGATGTTGCTGATCTTCTTGTCGAAGAGCAGCACAAACGGGTTGTCCAGAATCGCCGACTGCTTCTCGGGGTTGTTGATGAAGTAGGGCGACAGGTAGCCGCGGTCAAACTGCATGCCTTCAACCACGTCCAACTCGCTGTTCAGGCTCTTGCCGTCTTCAACGGTGATGACGCCCTCTTTGCCCACCTTGTCCATCGCCTCGGCGATGATGCGGCCCACTTCTTCGTCGCTGTTGGCCGAGATCGTGCCCACTTGCGCAATCTCTTTGCTGGTGGTGGTGGCTTTGGATTGCTTCTTCAGCTCGGCCACCAGCGCGATCACCGCCTTGTCGATGCCGCGCTTCAGGTCCATCGGGTTCATGCCGGCGGCCACGTACTTCATGCCTTCGCGCACGATCGACTGGGCCAGCACGGTGGCGGTGGTGGTGCCGTCACCGGCGATGTCGCTGGTCTTGGACGCCACTTCCTTGACCATCTGCGCGCCCATGTTCTGCAGCTTGTCCTTCAGCTCGATCTCTTTGGCCACCGAGACACCGACCTTGGTGACGGTGGGCGCGCCGAACGAGCGCTCGAGCACCACATTGCGGCCTTTGGGGCCCAGCGTGACCTTGACCGCATTGGCCAGGATGTTCACGCCTTCGACCATGCGGTGACGAGCGTCAGCGCCGAAAATCACGTCTTTTGCTGCCATGTGTAATTCTCCGAATTCAAAAAAATGGGGGGTTTGACGGGCGAAAGCGCGGTCTGCGGCTTACTTCGCGACCACGGCAAACAGGTCTTCCTCGCGCATCACCAGCAACTCGTCGCCATCGACCTTGACGGTCTGGCCCGAATACTTGCCGAACAGCACGCGGTCACCGACCTGCACGTTCAGGACGATGAAATCGCCCTTGTCATTGCGCTTGCCGGGGCCGACGGCCAGCACTTCGCCCTGGTCGGGCTTTTCGGCGGCGTTGTCGGGGATGACGATGCCTGAGGCGGTCTTGGTTTCTTGTTCCAGACGCTTGACGATCACGCGGTCGTGCAGGGGGCGAAGTTTCATGCGTATCTCCTTGGGGATTTCACATCAGCGTGGGCCGCCAGCAGCCTGCCGGCATCCCATCACATGCGGGGCAACCGGGGGCCGGCAGCGCCGGATCGGTTTGTTAGCACTCATCAATGACGAGTGCTAACAACAGATTATAGGGTCGATGCGCAGCGTTTCAAGGGCTTGGCCGGGCTTTGTCGGCTTGGCCTTGGCACGGGCCCGGCGGCGCGGGTTCGGCGGGCCTGTCCGCCGGGGCGCACTGGCCGGTCAGGCCAGCGGCAACTGCGCCAGCCAGCCCAGCGCCGGCAGGCTGGGCAGGAAGAAATACTCGCCGCCCGTCATCTGCACATAAGTTTGCACGGCAGGCCGCAGCCGCAGCGGCTGGGCCGGGATCGTCATGCGCCCGGGGGGGCCCAGCAGCGGGTCGGTCTCATTGAACAAGGTGGCAAAGCTCGGGTTCAGCAGCCAGGTTTGCTGGATGAACTCGAAGTGCCGAACCAGGTCGCTGTTGAGTGCCATGAACAGCAGGCCCCGGTCCTGGCCGTCGTCTTGCAGCGGGTTGGCGATGTCGGGGCCGTATTTGCGGCCCCGGCGCAGGATGCGGTGGCCGTTGGCCGATTTGAGCAGGTCGGGCGTCAGCGCCAGATCACCGTCGCGCGACGGCAGAGCGTCACGCGGGTTGGCGCGCCGCGCATGCGCGCCCAGCGGGCAGCCCAGGCCGTGCAGGTCAGTGTGGGCAAAACCCAGGTTGTTGGCGGGCTGGCCGTCTTGCGCGGCCGCCGGCCCGCCGGGTTGCAGCAGATCACCGTCCAGCGTGCGGCCCACGGTGCGCTCCGCCAGCCAGCGGGCGTCGATGCCGGGCTGGCCGATTTTTTGCGCCGCCTGGTGCAGCGACTGCCAGAACGCCGCCACGTCTTGGCGCAGCTCACGCACCACCAGGTAGCTGCCGTTCAGGCCGAGGTTGCAAAAGCCGTCTGGTGCGCCCACCGGGCTCAGGCCGTCGGTGCCGGGTGAGCCGATGGCCACCAGCGGGCCGGGCGCCAGCTCGTTGTGCAGATTGGTGTGGCCCAGCAAGATTTCACCCGCGCTCACGCCGTGCCACTGGCGCTGGGCGTCGGCCTGCGGCCCGGTGGCCGGCACGATGGCCGCGCCGGTGGGCACCGGCTGCGACATGCCGTCAGCAAAGCCGAAGTGCTCACGCAGCACGCCCTGGCGGTCAGCGCCCAGCGACAGCCGGCGGCGGTGGCCGATGGTGATCTGGTGCTGGCGCAGCAGCGCCTCCACCCCCGCCAAACGCTGAGCCAGCGCGGTGTCATCGGTGGCGTACAGCAACAGCAACACATGCACGGTGATGGCGGTGGGCGCGGGCAGCTCATCGGCCAGCAGTGGCCGGTCAGGGATGTTGGCGCTCCAGCGCGCACCGCCGGCCACCACCGTGCCCAGTGCCGGATCGTCTTGCAACCGGCGCCGCCGGTCGATCTGGTGCATGCCCTCGCGGAACGGGGTGGAGAAGGTGTCGATCACCGCCGCCGGCAGGCCCATCGCCGCCAGGCCCGTTGCCGTGAAAGCAATCACCGCCGCGTCAGCGTCGTCGCGGCTGCCCGCGCAGTCAGAAATGGTGATTTGCTGGCGCAGCGCGGCCAGCCAGGCGCCACCTGCGGCCGGCGGCAGTTGCAAAAACAGCGCCTCGGCCACCGGCAGGTGGGTGAAGTTGCTGGCCACCAGGCCCTGGGTCAGCGCGGCCACATCGGCTTGCAAGCGCCAGCGGCTGCCGGCCGGTTTTGACGCGGTGCTGACCGGCGGCGTGGCCCCACTGGCCGCCGGGCTTACAGGTCGATCGCCCATGCGCTGGCCTCCTGCGGGGTGAGTGTGGCCTGGCGCAGGCCGTTGGCCAGCCGGGCATGGCGCTCGATCTGGTTGACCGAATACTGTTTGTAGGCACTGAACCAGAAGCCGCTCTGGCTCATCGAGTGGCGTGCCCAGGCCTTGAACTTGCGGCCCTCGGTGGCGCCGCCGCCGGTCAGGAACCGGGTGGGCGGAAAGCCGACGCCGTGCGTCCAGGCCAGCGTCAGGCCGACATGGGCTTTCTCGATGAAGTCGTCGAGGTAGCTCTCCCAACTGCCGTCAAAGTTGCTGTGAAACATCAACCGGCCGCCGTTGTCCAGCAGCGACCAGTGGGCAAAGTGGATGGTGCGCATGCTGACCAGGTAGCCGTTGGTGGCGCTGACGCGCAGCAGCAGGCCCAGCGCGCGCAGCGCCAGCCGCGCCAGCACCATGCGCAGCACGCCGGGTTTGACGTGCACGATGCTGATCATGTGGTTCTGGGTGATGAAGTCCTCGCGCCGGGCCATCTCGCGCAGCGCGGCCTGATCGACGCGCGGCGCGTCGTTGCTGGCGTCGCTGCGCTCCAGTTGGCGCAGCCGCAGCAGCGCGGCGGGCACGATCAGCAGCGCGCCCAGCACGGTGAGCAGCGCCCATTTCAGCGGCCGGTGGTAGATCACCGAATCCAGCCGGTGCTGGTGCAGGCCGGGCCAGACGATCTCAAGCCGATCAAGCAGCGGGTTGGCCAATTGGCACAGCAGCCAGGCGCTGAGCGCAAAGACCACCAGCAGCAGCGCCACGAAGGCCAGGCCGCGCGCCAGATCGGCCAGCCGCTCGGCGCGCGGGATGCGCGCCGGCGCGGGGCTGGCCAGCCAGGCAAATTGCGGCAGCAGCGCGGCGCGCAGTTGCTGGTGAATTTGCTCGGCCGGGCGCCCGCCGGGTGCGGCCGGGCGGTCCAGCGCGTCTTGCACGGCCTGGAACAACTTGCCCTCGGCGATCACCCGGGCCCGGCTCAGCCCCCGGTTGCCCTGGTGCTGCACGGCGGGCAGCACGGTGAGCGCGTGCAGCAGCGGCGCCAGCGGCGCTTGCGAGCCCGGCTGGGTGACAGCATCGAAAAGCGCGCCACGGGCATCACGTGGCCGCTTGCAACCGCGCAGCAGGGCGCGCAGATCGGGCCCGAGGGCGGCGTCGAGTTGGGGCCAGAAGGCCGCAGCCGGGCCGTCGAAATTGGCCTCGATCACCAGCAGCGGGTCGTACTGGTCGTCGTCGGCCACCGTGATCGACATGAAATGCAGCGCCGGCACGGCCGAGCGCAGCGCGTCGTAGGCCTGGTCACCGGGGTTGGGCCTGGCTGCCTGCCGGGCGGTGAGGGCCTGCAACTGGGCGCGCAACCGGGCCGCGCTGGCGGGCTGCACGTCGGCCACTGCCGTGAGGATGGTTTGCGCCATGCGGGGGGTTGCGTGCGGTGGGGCGTGGGTGCGCCGGGGGGGTGTGTCGGATGGTGCGTTGGATGTTGCGTCGGATGGTGGGGCCGGCACCGGCATTGCAGTGCCAGTGCCAGAGCCAGTGCCAGTGCCAGTGCCAGTGCCAGTGCCAGAGCCAGAGCCAGAGCCAGAGCCAGAGCCAGAGCCAGAGCCAGACCAGCTTACGCCCGGCACGGCCTGGCGCGGCGCGGCCCCCCCACGTGCGAAGTGCGCTGCGGCAGGTGGGTGGATCTGGCGGCCCGGTGCGTGCGCCGCCGGCTATTGCCGGCTATTGCGTGGACAGGCTGAGCTGCACGCGCGGCGTCCAGGCCGCGTCAGCGTCACCGGCGGCGCGCAATTTGGGCGCGGCGATGAACAGCCGTTCACTCGGCAAGCCGCGCTGGATCAGCGCATCGCGCACCGCCAGGCCGCGCTGCAGCGCCAGATCACGCAGCTGGTCGTCGCTGGCCGGCAGGTGGGCCAGCAGCAGCGCCTGCATTTCGGGCGCCGGCAGGTCGCTGCGCAGCAGGCCCAGCGCGTTGCGTGGCTTGCCGGGCAGCGCGGTTTGCAGGTAGACGGCTTTGAGCAGCCGGGCCCGGTCGCCGGCCGACAGTGGCGGCGCTTCGGCTTCTACATTGGCGGCCAGGGCAGCGGTAGCGGCAGCGGCAGCGGCAGCTGGGGCCGACGCGGCTGGCGCGGCGGCAGGGGCCAGCAGTGCCGCGCCGGCCGGCCCGGCGCGCACCCGCTCGCGCTGGCGCTCGGCCAGCAACCGCTCGTCGAGCAAGGCCTGTTGCAGCGCGTCGCGCTCGGATACCGGGTCGGCCGCGCCGGTGACCGTCATCTTCAGCGCCGGCCGCTCTGCCAGCGCACCGGCCACCTTGGCCAGCGCCTGCTGGCCGGCGTCGGTCAGCCGCGTGGTGCCGGGCACAAATTCAACCACGCTCAAATCGCTGCCACCGGCGCCGGCCAGCAGCGAGAACGGCGCGCTGAAGGCCTTGCCCAGCAGGTTGAGGATGATTTTCCAGACGACGCCGCCGATGCTGAATTGCGGGTCGTTGACGCTGCCGCTGACCGGCAGGTTGATGTCGATCACGCCGTTGCGGTCTTTCAGCAGCGCCACCGCCAGCAGCACCGGCAGTTGGGTGGCGCTGGGCGACGCCACCCGCTCACCAAACGTCAGCTGGTTCAGCACCACCTGGTTGCTGGCCCGCAATTGGCCGTCGGCGTCGATCTTGTAGGCCACGTCCATGCTGAGCTTGCCGCGCTCGATGGCGTAACCGGCATATTTGCCCGCATAAGGCGACAGCGGCGCCAGCTCCAGGTCAGTGGCGCGGGCGCGGATGTCGAGCGCCAGCGGCCGGGCGGTGGGGTTGATCTGGCCGCTGATGTCGATCAGCGCGGTCTGCGCCGCCCGGCCGCGCAAGCTGATGCTGGCCATGTCGCGGCTGTCCGAGCGCAGCGCGCCGATCTGGCCATTCAGCTCGGTCAGGCGCACGCTGTAGTTGGGGCGCACAAAACGGTCGCTGAAGTCGATGCGGCCGTTGCGCAGCTGGCTGGGGCCCAGCAGCAGGGTGACCGGCAGGTCGGCGGGCGGGCCGACGGCTTGGCCGGATAGCGCGGCGCTGGCGGGCGGCGCGGCGCTGGCGGGCGGCTCGGCGCCGGCAGACGCGGCGATGGCCGTGGCGCCGGCAGCGCCGGCCGGTGCCGCCGCTGACGCCAGGTTGAAGCGGCCGTCCTCGGTGATCAGCAGGCGGCTGTAGAAATCGGTCAAGGCGATCTCACGCACCTCGACGCGGGGCTTGGCGGGTGGCGCCAGCGTCAACGCCAGGCCTTGCAGCGCCAGGGATTGCCAGCTCAACAGCGCATCGCCGCTGTCGCTGGCCTGGCCGGGCTGGGCCCGGCTGTTGAGCTGCAACTCGTTGATCTGCAGGTCGCCGTCGGTGCTGGCCTGCCAGCCGGCGTCGGTCAGCCGGGCCTGCACCCGGCCCTGAAAGCCGGCATCGGCATGCAACAGCGTCACCGGCACAGCGTTGCCGGCATAGGCCATCAACCGGTGCACCGGCAGGCGGCGCAGTTGCAGCCGGCCGTCCAGTTGCAACGGCGCCAGCGCAAAGCGGCCTGTCCAGTCGATGTCGCCGTCGGTGGCGGCATCCGGGCTGGCACCGGGCTGGGCAAGGGCGTCGGCATCCCCCGGGCTGCTGATGCGGGCGGCCAGTTGCAACTGCGCCAGGTTGGCGCCGGTACCGGTACCGGTACTGGCGCCGGTACCGGCTGCCGCAGCTGGCACGGGCGGCCACGACAGACCTTGCAGCCGCAGCTGCAGCGCGCTCAGCTCGATGCGCAGCGGCGGGGCGCTGGCGGCGCTGCTGGCGCTGCTGGCGCTGGCTGCGTTGCTGGCGCTGACGGCGCCGGCCAGCGCGTCAGCCCATTGCAGCAGGCCGCCGGTGATCAACAGGTCTTGCAACTGCACCCGCCAGGCTGGCGGCTCGGCAGCGCCGACGCGGGCCGGCAGCGGGCTGGCGG
>JANMKO010000563.1:0-1872 GCA_031372085.1 Betaproteobacteria bacterium | reverse complement strand
TTTGGCTACCTGCGCGATGCGTTTGACGTGCATTACGCCGAGGGCGATGAGCGGCCGTCGATGATGAGCGTGGGCATGCACTGCCGGCTGCTGGGCCGGCCCGGGCGGCTGCGGGCGTTGCAGCGCTTTCTTGACCATGTGCAGGCGCATGACCGGGTGTGGGTGGCGCGCCGCATCGACATCGCCCGGCACTGGAAGGCCACCCATCCCTTCAACGCCGACCGCGCTTTTTTGTGGGACTGATCTGTGGGAACCACCATGCCAATGACGCTCGACACCCTCAACGCCGCCTCGCAAGACGACTTCACCGCGCTGCTGGACGGCACTTATGAGCACTCGCCCTGGATCGGCCGCGCCGCTTGGGCGCAGCGGCCGTTTGCCAGCCTGGCCCAGCTCAAGCGGGCACTGGTGCAGGGGGTGCGTGACGCCGGCCGCGACGCCCAGTGCCAACTGATCCGCGCCCATCCTGAGCTGGCCGGCAAGGCGATGCGGGCGCAGACGCTGACCGCCGAATCCACCCACGAGCAAGGCCAGGCCGGTCTCACCGCCTGCAGTGAGGATGAGTTTGAGCAGATCCAGCAGCTCAACGCCGACTACAACACCCGCTTCGGTTTCCCGTTCATCCTGGCGGTGCGCGGCCCACGCGGGCAGGGGCTGACCAAGGCCGAGATCATTGCCACCTTTGCGCGGCGGCTTGACAACCCGCCCGACTTCGAGCTGGCCGAGAACCTGCGCAACATCCACCGCATCGCCGAGATTCGGCTGGATGACAAATTTGGCCAGTCCCCCGCGCTGGGCAACCAGGTGTGGGATTGGGCCGAGCAACTGGCCGAGCACAGTGACCCGGGCTACGCCGAGCGCGGTGAGCTGACCGTCACTTACCTGACCGACGCGCACCGCGCCTGCGCCCGGCAACTGGCGCAGTGGATGGGCAACGATTGTGGCTTTGATGAGGTGGCCATCGACGCGGTGGGCAATGTGGTGGGCGTGTACCACGGCACGGCGCACGGCGATCCACACGGCGCGGCCGGCCAACCCCGCCGCCTGCTCACCGGCAGCCATTACGACACCGTGCGCAACGCCGGCAAGTACGACGGCCGGCTCGGCATCCTGGTGCCGATGGTGGCGGTGCGGGCGCTGCACCAGCAGGGCCGGCGCCTGCCATTTGACTTGGAGGTGGTCGGCTTTGCCGAGGAAGAAGGCCAGCGCTTCAAGGCGGTGTTTCTGGGCTCGGGCGCGCTCACCGGGCATTTCGACGCGGCCTGGCTCGACCAGCAAGACGCCGCCGGCATCACCCTGCGCGCCGCGATGGCCCATGCCGGCCGGCGCATCGAAGACATCCCCGCCCTGCAACGCGACCCGGCCCGCTACCAGGGTTTTGTCGAGTTGCACATCGAGCAAGGGCCAGTGCTCGACGCGCTGGATCTGCCACTGGGCGTGGTCACGTCGATCAACGGCAGCGTGCGCTACCTGGGCCAGATCGTCGGCATGGCCAGCCACGCCGGCACCACGCCGATGCACGGCCGGCGCGACGCCGCCACCGCCGCTGCCGAGCTGGCCTTGTTTGTTGAGCGGCACGCCAGCAGCCAGCCCCATCTGGTGGCCACGGTGGGCCAGCTGGACGTGCCCAGCGGCTCGATCAACGTGGTGCCGGGGTGCTGCAAGTTCAGCCTCGACATCCGCGCCACCACCGATGCGGTGCGCGACGCCTGTGCCGACGATGTGCGGGCCGAGCTGGCACTGATCTGCCAGCGGCGCGGCCTGCGCTTCACGCTGGAAGAAACCATGCGCGCCCCTGCCGCGCCCAGCGCGCCCGCCTGGCAGCAGCGCTGGGAGCAGGCGGTGGCCACGCTGGGCCTGCCGGTGCACCGC
>JANMKO010000350.1:0-3125 GCA_031372085.1 Betaproteobacteria bacterium | reverse complement strand
GCACATCGATGGCTCAACCTGGCAGAGCCCCCACACACATTCCAATGCATTCAGCCTGGCCGACCCGGGCCCATGAAGCCAAACAGATACCCCGCCACCTTGCGCATCTGGATCTCCTCGCTGCCTTCGGTGATGCGGTAGCGCCGGTGGTGGCGGTAGATGTGCTCAAAGGGTTTGTGGCGCGAATAGCCGATGCCACCGTGCACCTGCATCGCCCGGTCTGCTGCCTCGCACACCAGCCGGTTGGCCCAGTAGTTGCACATCGAGACCTTGTCCGACAGGCGTTTTTCAACCTCCGGGTGCGGCATGCCGTCCATCTGCCAGGCCGTCTTGCGGATCAGCAGGCGCAGCATCTCTACCTGGGTGGCCAGCTCCACCAGCGGGAACTGGATGCCCTGGTGCACCGACAACGGCTGGCCAAACGGCTTGCGCTGGTTGGCATGGCGCACACTCTCGGCCACACAAAACGCCGCCGCGCCGAGTGAGCTGGCCGCCTGGCGGATGCGGTTCTCATGCACAAATGCCTGGGCCAGCGCCAGGCCGTGGCCGGGTGCACCAAACACCGCGTCATCGGCCACCCACACCTTCGTCAGGCTGACGCGCGGGTGGTCGGTGGGCATGTTGAAAGTCCACAGGTATTCCTCCACCTTGACGCCCGCCGCATCGGCCGGCACCAGAAACGCGGTGATGCCCAGCGCCGCGCCGGCCGCGCCGCTGCTGCGCGCAAACACGCAGCAGTGGGTGGCGGTGTGCATGCCGGTGGTCCACATCTTCTCGCCGTCGATGCGCCAGCCGGCCACGCCGTTGCGGGCTTCGGGCACGGCGCGGGTTGCCATGTGGGTGGCGTCTGAGCCGTGCTCGGGCTCGGTCAGGCCAAAGGCGATGCGCACCTGGCCGGCCAGCGCACCCCGGATGAAAGTGTCTTGCTGGGCCGGCGTGCCAAAGTCGCGCAGCATGACGATGAGCGGAAAGTTGCCGACTACCGAATGCTCGTTCTGCAAATCATTGAACA
The DNA here is from genome assembly GCA_031372085.1 of Betaproteobacteria bacterium. Lineage (GTDB taxonomy): Bacteria > Pseudomonadota > Gammaproteobacteria > Burkholderiales > Burkholderiaceae_C > Pseudaquabacterium. The sequence goes on along the minus strand of JANMKO010000350.1, from coordinate 2,113 downwards.
AGCCCAGGCCTTTGGCCGCCAGGTGCTCACGGATCACCGCCATCCACAGGTTGCTGCCACCGTCGCCGCCAAACTCTTTGGGCAGTGAGAAGCGGTAGAAGCCGGCCGCGTCGGCGCGCTGTTTGGCCACGTCCAACAGCGCCTCCCACTCGGGGCGCGGCAGGCCGCCGCCGTCAAAATCGGTGCGCGCCCACTCGCGCCGGTGGTCAAAAAAGCGCTCGTTGTCGTCTTGGGCCTGCAGCGGGGTGATCTCGGCGGCGATAAAGGCGTCGAGCCGGGCCAGGTAGGCGACCAGATCGGGCGGCAGGTCGAAGTCCATCGGTGCATCCCTGCTGTTGGCGGGCCGGTCAGCGCGGTTTGCGGCCGGTGGCCCGGGGCGGCAGGCCGGTGTGCTGGGTCAGCAAGCTGCCCCGGCGTGGCGCAGCCGGCTGGGCGGTCGCGGATTGGGTGGCGGATTGGGTGGCGGATTTGGCGGCGGATTTGGCGGCGGGGTGGCCGGCGCGGTGGCCGGCGGACTGCGCAGCCGGTTTGCCCCGCACCGCCGGCCCAATGCCACTCGGCTGGAAGCTGGGCACCAGATGGCGCTTGCCGTTGCCGATCAGGTCGGCCCGGCCCATGGCGGCCAGTGCCTGGCGCAGCAGCGGCCAGTTGGCGGCGTCGTGGTAGCGCAAAAACGCCTTGTGCAGCCGGCGCCGGCGCTCACCGCGCACGATGTCCACCGTCTCTACCTTGGCCGGGTCGCGGCTCAGGCCCTTCAGCGGGTTTCGGCCGGTGTGGTACATCGCGGTGGCGCTGGCCATCGGGCTGGGATAAAAGGTTTGCACCTGGTCGGCGCGAAAGCCGCTGCGCTTGAGCCACAGCGCCAGGTTCATCATGTCCTCGTCACTGGTGCCGGGGTGGGCGGCGATGAAATACGGCACCAAGAACTGCTTTTTGCCGGCCTCGGCGCTGAACTGGTCAAACAGCGCCTTGAAGCGGTCATAGCTGCCGATGCCGGGCTTCATCATCATCGCCAGCGGGCCGCCCTCGGTGTGCTCGGGCGCGATCTTCAAATAGCCGCCCACGTGGTGCGTCACCAGCTCGCGCACGTAGTCGGGTGATTGCACCGCCAGGTCATAACGCAGGCCCGAGCTGATCAGCACCTTCTTGATGCCCGGCAGGGCGCGCGCCCGGCGGTACAGGCTGATCAGCGGCCGATGATCGGTCTTCAAATTGGGGCAGATGCCGGGGTAGACGCAGCTGGGCTTGCGGCAGGCGGCCTCGATCTGCGCGGTCTTGCAGCCCAGCCGGTACATATTGGCGGTGGGGCCGCCCAGGTCAGACACCACGCCGGTGAAGCCCGGCACCTTGTCGCGCAGGTCTTCGATCTCGCGCAGCACCGACGCTTCACTGCGGCTCTGGATGATGCGGCCCTCGTGCTCGGTGATCGAGCAAAAACTGCAACCGCCAAAACAGCCGCGCATGATGTTGACGGAAAACCGGATCATTTCCCAGGCCGGTATCTGGGTCGGCCCGTCGTGCCGGCCCCGGCTGTCGGCATAGCGTGGGTGCGGGCTGCGGGCGTAGGGCAGGTCAAACACCGCGTCCATCTCGGCGGTGCTCAGCGGGATCGGCGGCGGGTTGATCCAGACATCGCGCTCACCATGCCGTTGCACCAGCGCCCGGGCGTTGCCGGGGTTGGTCTCCAAGTGCAGCACCCGGTTGGCATGGGCGTACAGCACCGCGTCGCGCTTGACCTGCTCAAAGCTGGGCAGCCGCACCACGCAGCGCTCGCGCGGCGGCATCTGGATGCGGCCGCTGGCGGGCTTGGGCAGCGGCCCGGGCGGTGATTGGCCGGGTGTGCGGCGCACGAAGTGGATCGGCTGGGGCGTGATTGGCTGGGGCGTGATCGGCTGGGGCGTGACCGGCTGGGGCGTAATTGGCTGGGGCGCGCCAGAAATCGGGCCCGGCACCGCCGCGCTGCCGCCCGCCTGTCTGGCGCAGCTTTCGCCCTGCGCTGCGGCCTGCTCACCGGTGCTTTGGTAGGGGTTGATGTGCTGGTCGATGCGGCCCGGCAAATCCACCTCGCTGGCGTCGATCTCAAACCAGCCGGCGGCCGTGGCGTCGTCGTCGC
>JANMKO010000327.1:0-6003 GCA_031372085.1 Betaproteobacteria bacterium | reverse complement strand
TCGAGCAATGCGGCGATTTTTTATTCGTCGGGGTTGAAGGGCCGGTATGAAGAAGGCAAGCGCGTTGACGACCATGTGCTCAAAGGCCAGACCTACAAGGTGCTGGAGGCGCGCGGCGGCCAGTTGGTTGAAAAAGACGTGCCGATGCTCAACGCCCTGAACGAGGTGCTGCGCGACGACTACATCAAAGACAGCGTGGCGGGCGTGGGCCGCTGGAACAAGGTGCTTGAGAAAGCCGGCATCCCTGTGAAGCTGGGGGTGCCGCACAAGGCTTTCCACCGCAACATCGGCGCGCTGTCAGGCGTCAAGGTGTCGCCCGACGGCCGGGTGGTCAGCGATGCCGAATGGCAGGCTCGGGTGGCCGATTGGCTGCCCACGGCCGACGACCGGGCGTTTGTGGCCAGCCTGATGGGCCGGGTGGTAGAGCCCGGCAAATTTGCCCACTGGATTGCCCCGCCGATGATGGGCATCAACCGCCAGCCGGTCGACTTCGAGTACGTGCGCTTCGCGTGACCCCCTCCCCCGGGCAGGGGGAGGGTTGGGGAGGGGGTCGAACCCCTCCAGATCAGTCCGTCGGGTTGCTTGGCCGCGTTGGTGCACCCGCCACTGCACCCCCACCCCAACCCTCCCCCTGAGAGGGGGAGGGCGCAAGTCGAAAGCCGACCCATGGACATGCAAACCACCGTCATCAAGCAGCACCTGATCGACCCCGAGATCTGCATCCGCTGCAACACCTGCGAGGCCACCTGCCCGGTGGGCGCCATCAGCCACGATGACCGCAACTATGTGGTGGACGCCGGCAAATGCAACCTGTGCATGGCCTGCATCTCACCCTGCCCCACTGGCTCGATCGACAACTGGCGCACGGTGCTGCGCTTGCGGGCTTACACGCCCGAAGACCAGCTGACCTGGGACGAGTTGCCGGCCGAGCTGAGCGCCGAGCAGCTTGGCGCTGCGGGTGGCGATACCGGTGGCGATATCGGTGGCGATACCGGTGGCGATACCGCTGCGGATACCGCTGCCGAAACCTTGGCCACCCACCCCAGCCCCGGCCAGGTGATCGTCTGCCCGTCCACCTTCGGCGCCACCGTGCCGCCGTGGTCAGCCGCGCATGCCTACACCAACCTGTACGGCCCCAAATCGGCCGACAAGTTGATCAGCGCCACGGTGGTGGGCAATGTGCGGGTGACGGCGGTGGGCCGGGGCCGCGACAGTGAGTACGACACCCACCACCTGGTGCTCGACTTCGGCCCGATGCCGTTCCCGGTGCTGGAGGGCCAGTCCATCGGCATCCTGCCGCCGGGCGCTGATGGCCAGGGCCGGCCGCACCATGCCCGCCAATATTCCATCGCCAGCCCACGCAATGGTGAGCGGCCGGGCTACAACAACCTGTCGCTCACTGTCAAACGGGTGCTGGAAGACCACCAGGGCCGGCCGGTGCGCGGCGTGGCCAGCAACTACTTGTGTGATTTGCAGGTGGGCGACCGGGTGCAGGTGATCGGCCCGTTTGGCGCCAGTTTTTTGATGCCCAACCACCCGCGCAGCCACATCGTGATGATCTGCACCGGCACCGGCAGCGCGCCGATGCGCGCCATGACCGAGTGGCGGCGCCGGCTGCGCAGCACCGGCAAGTTTGAAGGCGGCAAGCTGCTGCTGTTTTTTGGTGCCCGCACGCAAGAAGAGCTGCCCTACTTTGGCCCGCTGCAAGGCCTGCCGAAGGATTTCATCGACAGCAACTTTGCGTTTTCACGCACGCCCGGCCAGCCCAAACGCTATGTGCAGGACGCGATGCGCGAGCGCGCCGCTGACTTGTTGCCGCTGCTCAAAGACGGCAACAGCCATTTTTATGTCTGCGGGCTGAAAAGCATGGAGGACGGCGTGCTGCTGGCGCTGCGCGATGTGGCCCAGCAAGGCGGGCTGGACTGGGCCACGCTGGGCCTGGCACTGAAAAAAGAAGGCCGGCTGCACCTGGAAACCTACTGAGCCTGGCCGGGCGGCGCCGGCCCCGGCGGATCAACCCCGGCCGACCTGGTGCTCTTCAATCGGGTAGCGGTGCGGCACACAGAAACGGCCCACAGGCTGCCGGTCATTGAAGGCGACAAAGTAGTCTTGCCAGTGGCGCGCCGCCACCCAGATCGCCTCAGGGCATGAGGCACGCGACTCCAGCCCGGGCGTCAAATCAAGCCCGGCGGCGGCACAAATCGTCTCCAGCATGCAGGCCGACGGCAGGCCGATGCCGTCGTGAAGGGGGTTGGGGCTGCGCGCCACGCCCCAGGCAAACGCCAGCCAGCGCAGTGCATGCTCCAGCGCGTCAATCGGGTTGCGCGACGCGCGGAAGGCGTCGAGCTTGTCCAGCACCGTGGCCAGCGGCACCGGCAGCGCAATCAGCGCGATGTTGGGCCAGCGTTGCGGGTCGGCCACGGTTTTGAGCGGCCGGTCCACCACGCCGTTGTTGCGCGTGGCCATGCTGCCGTCGTCGGGCTGCAGCAGCGGCACTTGCACCACCCGGGCACGCGCCGGCCTGGCCGCATCCATGCGCAGCAGCGCCGAGGTAGACCAGAACGACGGCAGCATGTCGCTGCGCAAATGCGACTGCGCCACGCGCAGCCGAAAGGCCAGCGTGTCGGTGCCGCCCAGCAGCAGGATGGGCGTCCAGTCGGGCCCACCACCGGCGTCGAGTGAGGCCAGCGCGCGCAGCAGCCACTGGGCGTTGTCTTCGCCGTCGGCCCGGTCAAGGCGCTCAAATTGCGGGTTGGGCTGGATGGTTTTGGAGCGCTGTAGTTTCATGGGGGTTCTCGGGTGGGCGGCAGACGGGTGCAGCGTTGCCGATCAGCGCGCCAGCAGCGCAAACGGGCCGCGCGTGTCGGGCTGGGCGGCGCTGGCATCGGGGTGGATGGGGTAGTAGCTGACCTGCATCTCCAGCCCGTGGCCGGCGCGGCAAAAGCGCAGCAAGGCCACGCAATCGCCTTTGCGCTGGTACAGCGCTTTGGGGATGAACTGGGCGCGGTCACCAAACCGGGCCGGTATCGGCGGCGGGCTGCCGTGGCGCGGCCAGGCGTCGCCCCGGCCAAACAGGCTTTTCAGCCGGTTGGCCAGCAGCTTTTGGGCATCGACCACCGGCGTGGCAATCAGCCGGGCCGGTGAGCAGATCACCTCATACAGCAGGGTGTTGCCGCTGGGCACATGCTGGGCGCTGGCGATGCGGCTCCAGTGCACGTCGCCCGTCAAGAACACCACCGGCACGCCGGCATCGGCCAGCGTGCTGAGGGTTTTTTGCAGGTGCGTAAAAGGCCCCGGGTAGTTGGCCAGCTCGGCGTCAGCCACTTTTTTGGCGGCGTCGCCCGGGCGATCCACAAACAGCGCCTGGCCGGTGGCCAGCACGCCCACCCGCTGCGCGCCGCTGGCCCGGGCGGCCAGCAAATCAGCGCACCAGGTGTCCAGCGCCTGGCCGGCGGCAGCGCTCATCAGGCTGGTGTCGCCATTGAAATCAGCCTGCCGGCTGCACCGGGTGTCGAGCAGCAAGATCAACAGCGGCTCGATGTCGATGCGCCGGCTGCCGGGGGCGTTCACCGTCGGTGTGGCAACGCCAACGCCAACGCCAACGCCAACGCCAACGCCAGCCCCGGCCGGCGGCCCGCCGATCTGGAAATCCTCGAACAGCGCCTGGGCGGCGGCGGCCCAGCGCCCGCGTGAGCCGTCATGCCAGGTGTTGGGCAGTTGCGCCTGGCGGAACGGGTAGTTGTTCCAGAACTCATGGTCGTCGGCGATGCAGGCGGTGGGCGCCTGCGCCAGCACCGCCTGCAAGCCCGCCACGCCCAGGGTGTCTGACAGCCAGTTGCGGCGGTATTTGTCGCCGATGGCCTGCGACAGCGCGGGCTCGTCTTCGGGCAGGTCTTCGAGCAGCGGCAAGTCGAGGTAGACCTGGTCACCGGCCATCAGCGTGAGGTGGGGTTTGACCGGCAGCCGGGCGACGATGCGCCCCAGCAGCCCGCCGGCATCTTCGGGCTGGTAGTAGCAAGAGCACAGCAGGATGTTGAAGCTGCCGTCCAGCAAGGTGGGCACGGCGGCCGGCAGCGACATGGTGCGCAGCTCATGGCTTTGGCCGGCCGCGCTGATGGTGATGCGATGGCTTTGGCCCGGGCCCTTGGCGGGCAGCCGGACGACGGCGTGGTGGTTGATCGGCCGGCCCTGCGCGCCGGTGCGGCGGTCGCGGATGGGGCGCCACAGCGGCGCGGCCAGCGCGGTGGTGGGCTGGTCGTCCACGGTAAAGGTGGGCGGCGCCGGTTGGTCAGCGCCAAACAGGCCGATCCACAGTTGCAACTCCCCCGGGGCGGCCACCTGGGGCCAGGCGATCAGTGTCATGGGCGGTGCGGCGCTTGGTGGTCAACAGGCTTGGGGATGCAGGTCATGGCACTGGGTTGTAGCGTTTGCCGTGCCACCCAGCATCCGTATCAACGTGGAGAGGGCGGTGCAAGTTAGGTGGGTGGCACGAGAGCCGGTGGGCACCGCTGGGCCGATGTCCGGTTTGCACCGCAGACCCCGTCTGGCAGTGGGAGGACGATTTTTGCGGTCCAACCCGGCCGCACGATCCCACGCCACCCCATCCCACGCCACCCCACCCCACCCCACCGCCCACCTGATCGGAGATTGCACCGTGAAACACCTTGGCAACACCCTGCTTGTCAGCGCCGCCTGGTTGGCGGCGTCGTCGGCGCAAGCCGCCTGGTTCAGCAATTCAACCGGCCTGGCCAACCCGCAGCAAACCATCACGTTCGAGAGCGCGTCGCTGGGCGGTAATCAACCGGTCACCACCGAGTTTGCGCTGCTCGGTGTCACGTTCAGCACCGCCTTTGCCAACCCGGATCCGTCCGAGACCTACCCGCACATCACTGGCAACCGACTCGGCAATTTCCGGGCGGCCGCCGGCGCCCAGAGCGGCTTGTTCACCGCCCGCTTCAGCAGCAACCTGAGCCAGGTGGCTTTTGCGCTGGTCTCGGCGCCCGGCACGTCCACCGTCACCGCCTGGCTGAACAACACGCTGGTGGAGTCGGTCACGCTGCCCACGTCGGCCACCGACGTGAACAATTTTTTCGGCTTTCACGATGTCGTTTTCAACCGGCTGACGGTGAGCGTGAATTCGTTTGACCACGCCTTGCTGATCGACAACCTGCAGACCGTGAACGCGGTGCCCGAGCCGGCGTCATGGGCGCTGCTGCTGGCCGGCGCGGTCTGCGTCGGCAGGGTGGTGCGCCGCCGCCGGCCGGCACCTGCCCGCGCAGACGGCCATTGGCCGGGCTGATTTTGAGGCGCTGACCGGGCTTGATTCGACATCCCTGCCACCACTGGACCCACCATGACGACTGCCCACGATCTGAAGAACGGCCTGCAACGCCAGCCCGCCAAATTGACGAATGCGGCGCTGCCGACGGTGGAGCTGTTTGGCCACGTCACGCTGGTGGAGGGCTATGCGCTGCCGGGGTTCACCGGCATCCATTCGCTGATTGCCCTGCGCGACACGCCCAACAAGACGGTGGCCGTGCTGACCAAGCAGCACCGGCTGCAAACGCTGCTGGAGTCGGCGTTGACGTCGGGCTACCTGATCGCCTTTTTTGGCAAGCTGCAAACCAACCCGCCCACGCCGCGCGGCGGCACCTGGGCGGTGGATGTTTATGCCATCGACGGGGTGATTCTTTATGGCGGCGCCTAGTCTCGGCGTTCAGCCGCCGGCGCCAGCGCCAGCCCAGGGCACGACCCGGCCGCCGGGTTCGGCTTACCTGACCGGGTTGAACTGGGCCTTTGCGCTGTTCAGCAGCACCCGATTGCTCACTTACCTGCCCACGCTGTGGGCCATCCAGGCCAGCGGTGACTCGCGCCAGCACTCGCTGTTGACGTGGCTTGCCTGGGTGGCGTCGAATGCCACGATGGCGGCCTGGCTGTTTGAGCACAACGGCCGGCGCTGGAACAAGGCCATCGTGGTGACCGCCGGCAATGCGGTGATGTGCG
>JANMKO010000496.1:0-2982 GCA_031372085.1 Betaproteobacteria bacterium | reverse complement strand
TCCAGCACATCGAGCTTGGTGATGCACAGGCCCGAGATGCCGTTGATGATGATCGAGCGCTTCAGCGCAGCCGCATCCAGCCAGCCGCAGCGCCGGGCCCGGCCGGTGACCGTGCCACGCTCTTGCCCCACGGTGGACAGGTGATGGCCCACGGTGCCCACCGCGTTGATGTCCAACTCGGTCGGGAACGGGCCGCTGCCCACCCGGGTGGTGTAAGCCTTGGTGATGCCCAGGATGTAATGCAGCATGCCCGGGCCCACGCCGGCCCCGGCAGCGGCATTGCCGGCCACGCAATTGCTGGACGTGACATACGGATAGGTGCCGTGGTCGATGTCCAGCAAAGTGCCTTGCGCACCCTCAAACAGGATGTTGGCGCCGGCCCGGCAGGCGTTGTGGATGCGGTAACCCACGTCGGCCATCATCGGTTTGAGCTGCTCGGCCACCGCCATCGCCTCGTCGAAGATGGGCTGAAACGCCAGCACCTCGCCCTTCAAGTAACCGGCCAGCGCAAAGTTGTGCAGCGCGAGCAGCTCATGCAGCTTGGCGGCAAAGCGCTGGGGATGCTTCAAATCCTGCACCCGCAGCGCGCGCCGCGCCACCTTGTCTTCATAGGCCGGGCCGATGCCCTTGCCGGTGGTGCCGATCTTGCCGGCGCCGCTGGTCTCACGCAGCGCCTCACGGGCTTTGTCCACCGCCACATGGAACGGCAGGATCAGCGGACAGGATTCACTGATGAACAGCCGCGACCGCACCTCGACACCGATCTTCTCCAGCCGCTCGATCTCCAGCAGCAAATGCGTCGGATCAACCACCACGCCGTTGCCGATGTAGCAGGGCACACCGGTGCGCATGATGCCCGACGGGATCAACTGCAGCGCCGTCTTGACGCCGTTGATGACCAGCGTGTGGCCGGCGTTGTGGCCGCCCTGAAAGCGCACCACGCCTTGCGCGTGGTCGGTGAGCCAATCGACCACCTTGCCCTTGCCCTCGTCACCCCACTGGGTGCCGACGACCACCACATTGCGGCCGGTGACCGACGTCTTGCCTTGTTGCATTTTAAGAATTCCAGTTGACGGATCAGCCGCGCTTGGGGCGGATCAAAGCGGGCGCAGCACCCAAAGGTCAGCGTCGGCCACCAGCTCACGGTCGCAGTCGAACTCCTGGCCCTCGTGCTCATGGCCGGGCAGGATGCAGACCACCGTTTCACCCTGCTCGCGCAGCCGGCGGATCGCCTGGCGCAGGCCGGCATGCTCACTCCACGGGGCGCGAATGGCGGTGGGCCGGGCATGCGACGGGGCGCAGGCCGCGAGCAGCTTGACATCGGTGGAGAACCCCACCGCCGGGCGGTTGCGGCCAAACACCGCGCCCACCTCGTCGTAGCGGCCACCGCGCAGCACCGCGTCGGCCGCGCCGGGCGCATAAACCGCAAACCGGGCGCCGGAGTAATAGGCATAGCCGCCCATGTCGGCCAGATCAAAACCCACTTGCACACCGGGATGGGCCCGCGAGACATGCTGGGCCAGCCAGGCCAGGTCATCGAGTGCGGCGCTGACCAGCGGCCGCGCCGGCAGCCGGCGCCGGGCCTCAGCCAGCACCGCTGCATCGCCGTACAGCGTGGGCAGCGCCAGCAAGCCGGCCCGGGCCTCGGGTGCAAAGTGGCGGGTCAGTGCGTTGAGTGCGGCCACGTCCTTGGCGGCCAGCGCCGCCACCACGTCGGTCAGGGCTGCTGCGTCCACCACCACGCCGGCCAGCACACCGCGCAGGATGCGGGCGTCTGCGAGATCAAGCACCAGCCCCGTCAGGCCGGCCACGCGCAGGCCGTCCAGCGCCAGGTCTTGCACCTCCAGATCGGCCTCCAGTCCGGCATGGCCATAGATCTCGGCGCCCAGTTGCAGCGGCTCGCGGGTGGATTGTGGTGATTGCGGCAGCGTGTGCAGCACCGGGCCGCAATAACACAAGCGGGCCACGCCCTGGCGGTTGAGCAGATGGGCATCGATGCGCGCCACCTGCGGTGTGCTGTCAGCGCGAATGCCCAGCAGGCGCCCGCTCAATTGATCCACCAGCTTGAAGGTGCGCAGATCAAGTGCCCGGCCGGTGCCGGTGAGCAGCGACTCCAGATGCTCCAGCAGCGGTGGCATCACTTGCTCAAAACCGTAGCTGCGGGCCATCTGCAGCAGGCTGCGGCGCAGGTCTTCAATGCGCCGGGCTTCTGCTGGCAGCACGTCAGCAATGTGCTCGGGCAGCAGCCAAGCAGAGGACATTGAACAAACCCGGGGGGATTAAAAACAAGATTGTACGGGCCGCCCGGAGGCCATAAACAGCGCCTTGGTAGCCCTGGCACTGGCTGCCGCGCAGGCTTTGACGGTCAGCGCCAGAGGAACAACAACAGCAAACCCACCAGCATGCTGGACAGGCCGATGAAGCGGATCTGGCCGTCGCTCATGCGGGTGGCTTTCTCGAACATCCGGCGCCACAGCGTCGGGCTCAAAAACGGCAGCACACCCTCAAACACCAGCATCAGCGCCAACGCCCCCAACACCCAATCAGCCACTGCCGTGCACCGACGATCAGCGCTTGGCCGCTGGCGCGGCGGCGGGTGCTGACACGCCGGCACCACGCATTGCCTTGAAGAAATCGCTCGACGGATCGACCACCATCACGTCGGTCTTGCTGCGGAAGCTGGCGCGGTAGGCTTCCAGGCTGCGGTAGAACTGCGCAAACTGGGCATCGCGGCCAAAGGCATCGGCATACAGCGCCGAGGCTTTGGCGTCGCCCTCGCCTTTGAGCTTCTGCGCATCGCGGTACGCCTCGGCGATGATCACCTCGCGCTGCTTGTCGGCATCGGCGCGGATTTTTTCGCCCTCGGCCGCGCCTTGAGAGCGCAGCTCATTGGCCACCTGCTTGCGCTCGGACTCCATGCGGCGGTAGACCGAATCGGTGATATCGGCAACAAAATCAACCCGCTTGATGCGCACATCGACG
>JANMKO010000468.1:0-3642 GCA_031372085.1 Betaproteobacteria bacterium | reverse complement strand
TTGCCCGGGATGATCTCGACCACCCGGATGCTGACCAGCGACAGCGAGCGCGCCAGATCCTTGGCCAGGTTGACCACCTGCGCACCCTTCACGCCGGTGGCCGGCTCGATCTCGTAGCGGGTGATCACCGGGCCGGGTGAGGCCGCCACCACCCGAACCTCGACGCCAAAATCACGCAGCTTTTTCTCGATCAGGCGCGAGGTCATCTCCACCGATTCGGGCGTGACTGAATCCACCCGCAGCGTGGGTGCGGCGTCCAGCAGATCGACCTGCGGCAGCCTGGTGTCGTGCAGCTCGACAAACAGCGGCTTTTGCCGCTCTTTGGCCACCCGGGTGCTTTTGGGCACCTCCACCATCGGGGTGTCGATGACGATGGGCGCATAGACGGGGGCGTGCGCGCGCTCGGTCTCCACCACCGCCTCGCGCTCGCGCGTCAGCACCTCGGCGATGCGCAAATCCTCTTTCACCTCGCGCGCCACCGCCTGGCGCTGCCACAGCCGCTCAATGCGGTGGCCCAGCGCGTCTGCCGTGCGGCCCCACGAGAAGCGCAGCGCCAGTGACAAACCCAGCACCCCGGCGGCAATCCACAGCACACCCGAGCCGGCAAAGCCCAGCCACTTCATTGACACGCCACCGGCCACCGCGCCCAGCACCCCGCCGGCCTGGCCGCCCGGCAAGGCGCCGTCCAGGCGGTACAGGCGGGTCCACTCCAGGCCGCAACTGGCCGTCATCAGCAGCGCCAGCCCGGCCCAGAACAGCCAGCGCGGCGCGGCCGGGGCAGTGGCCGGGGCATCACCGGGCGCCGGCCCGCGCAGCCACAGCGCCAGGGTGGCCAGCCAGGTGCGCAAGCCCACCAGCATCAACAGCCAGACCGAATAACCAAACAGGAACAGCGCCAGATCAGACGCCCAGGCGCCGGCCAGGCCGGCTTTGTTGGCCACCGCAGCGCCACTGCCCGAGGTTGAAAAGCCGGGGTCGGCGGCCTGGTGCGTGACCAGCGCCAGCAGCATCAGCAGCCAGACCAGCCCGCCACCCAGCAGCAGCGCCTGCTGGCGCCAGCGCGGGTTGTCGGCGGGGGGCGCGGCGCGCTGCGCAGCCAGTGAGGTGGCGCCATCGCCGCGCAAAGAACCCAACGGAAAAGTCATGCGTCAGATTGTGGCCCAACCCGGCGCGGCCTCAAGCCGGGCAGCGGGCCGCACCGATGCAGCTGGCCAGGGGCCGGCCGGCGCCGCCCGTCACTCTGGCTGCGGCGCCCGCTCCTTGATCACCACCGAGCCGTTTTCTTGCGTCTCGATGACGCCGCGCTCTTCAAGATCCTTCATCACCCGGCTGACCATCTCACGCGACGCGCCCACCACCTTGGCCATGTCCTGGCGCGACACCTTGTTGCGGATGGTCTTGACGCCGGCCACGTCCTCGGACATCTCCAGCAGCGTGCGGGCGACACGGCCGTAAACATCGAGCAAGGCCAGTGATTCGATCTGCCGGTCGGCATGGCGCAGGCACCGCACCAGGCCGCGCAGGATGGCATACGACAGCGACGAGTTCTCGGGCAGGCAGCGCGCAAAATCGGCCCGGCCCAGGATCAGCATGTCGGTCTGGATCTCGCAGCGCACGGTGGCTGAGTGGGCCTCGTTGTCGATCAGGCTCATCTCACCGACGTAATCGCCCGATTCAAGCACCGCCAGAATCACCTCTCGGCCGCGCGAATCCGAGGTCAGCACCCGGGCCCTGCCGTTCAACAGGATGTACAGCGCATTGCTCTTGCGGCCCTGCTCCACCACCAGCTCACCGCGGCGAAAGCGCCGTTTGACCACGCTGTCGGCAATCGCCTGCGCCTGGTCATTGGTGAGCATCGAGAACAGCGGAACGCGCCGGATCAGGTCAAGATTGGTCAGCATGGACATGGAGATTTCCCTTCTGTCGGAGAGTGTCGTCTTGCCGGGTTCCGGCCAAATCGAGAATCAGGCTGGGTAAATTGCAGCAATTCCGTGTGATTTACCTATTGTGCCGATTGACAGCCTTGTCCCTTGGGGATTGACCCCCCATGCAACAATTCCCACCGCACTGGTTTTTCGCGAGCGAGGCGACCAGGCTCAACCCATTTCCTGATGCACGCCATGAGCTCCAACCCCCTTCATGCCAAGGTGCTGATCCTCGGCTCCGGCCCGGCCGGCTACAGCGCAGCGGTGTACGCGGCACGCGCCAATCTCAAACCCATGCTGATCACCGGCATGGCCCAGGGCGGCCAGTTGATGACCACCACCGATGTGGACAACTGGCCGGCTGACGCGATGGGCGTGCAGGGCCCTGAGCTGATGCAGCGCTTCCAGGCGCACGCCGAGCGATTCAACACCCAGATCGTGTTCGACCACATCCACACGGTGGATGTCTCCAAACGCCCGTTTACCTTGACCGGCGACAGCGGCAGCTACACCTGCGACGCGCTGGTGATCGCCACCGGCGCCAGCGCCAAATACCTGGGCCTGCCATCTGAAGAGGCATTCATGGGCCGGGGTGTCAGCGGCTGCGCCACCTGTGACGGGTTTTTCTACAAAGGCGACACGGTGGCGGTGATCGGCGGCGGCAATACCGCTGTTGAAGAGGCGCTGTACCTGTCCAACATCGCCAGCAAAGTGCATCTGGTGCACCGGCGCGACAAGTTCCGCGCCGAGCCCATCCTGATCGACAAGGTGCATGACAAAGTGGCGGCCGGCAAGATTGAGCTGCACTTGTTCAACACGCTGGACGAGGTGCTTGGCGACGCCAGCGGCGTCACCGGCGTGCGGCTCAAGAGCACGGCCACCGGCGCCACCGAAGAGCTGGCGCTCAAAGGCTGCTTCATCGCCATCGGCCACCAGCCCAACACCGACATCTTCAAAGGCCAGTTGGCGATGAAAGACGGCTACATCATCACCCGCACCGGGCTGAACGGCTTTGCCACGATGACCAGCGTGCCCGGCGTGTTTGCGGCAGGCGACGTGCAGGATCATGTCTACCGCCAGGCCATCACCTCGGCCGGCACTGGCTGCATGGCCGCGCTGGACGCGCAGCGCTTTCTGGAGCAGCAAGACTAGCCAGGCCGGTGACGCCGGCCTGGGCCGGTATGCATTTCTGGCTATAATCGTTGTCTTTGCCGGAATTGGCAGCGGTTGTTTTTGTCGTCCAGACAGCCCGCAACTCACCGCCTTTTCAGCCAAAGCCCCAAAAAAGGCAACTACCCAAGCCGGTCACTCTGCAAGAGCGGCGGCCTGCGCTGGTTGCCGTGCCTGCAACAGTCAAGATTTTCGGAGAAGCGTCATGGCACGCGTCTGTCAAGTCACGGGCAAGCGCCCGATGGTGGGAAACAATGTTTCTCACGCCAACAACAAGACCAAGCGCCGCTGGTTGCCCAACCTGCAATACCGCCGCTTCTGGGTCGAGACCGAAAACCGCTGGGTGCGCCTGCGCATCACCAACGCGGCGCTGCGGCTGATCGACAAGGTGGGCATCGACCAGATCGTGGCCGATCTGCGCGCCAAGAACGCGCTGTAATCGCGCTGTGATCCTTCTTTAGCCAACCGACAACCGGGAACAAACCATGGCATCCAAAGGCGGACGCGAGAAAATCAAGCTGGAGTCCACAGCGGGCACCGGGCACTT
>JANMKO010000466.1:0-3732 GCA_031372085.1 Betaproteobacteria bacterium | reverse complement strand
TGTGAGATTTGCCTTCAAGAAGTGGGGGGGGGGGGGTCAGATCAAATCCAGCGCCGCAAAAACCTGCGATTTGTTGCGTTGCTGCGCGGCGTAGCGCAAGCGCTGGGAGTGAACAACGGTTTTCAGATCAAAAAGCGCTGTTTCGAACAAACCGTTGATGATAACAAAATCAAAGTGCTTGGCCTGCGCCACCTCGGTGCGGGCGTTCACCATGCGCTGGTTGATCACCTCGGGCGGGTCTTCACCACGCCGGGTCAGGCGCTGGCGCAACTCGTCCCAGCCGGGCGGCAGGATGAAGATCAGCACCGCGTGGCTGAACACCTGCTTGATCTGCCGGGCGCCCTGGTAGTCGATCTCCAGCACCACGTCCTCGCCGGCGGCCAGGCGCTGCTCAACCGCCGGGCGCGACGTGCCGTAGAGATGGCCGTGCACCTCGGCCCACTCGAAAAAATCACCTTCTGCGGCCATCTGGCGGAAGCCGGGCCCGTCGATGAACCAATATTCGCGGCCGTCGCGCTCCTGACCCCGCGGCGCGCGGGTGGTGTGCGACACCGACACGGCCAGGTGCGAATCCAGCTCCAGCAGCGCCTTGACCAGGCTGGACTTGCCGGCGCCGCTGGGCGCGGCGACCACAAACAGATTGCCAGGGGTTTCCATCGGCGCGATTTTCACCCAGTTGCGGCGGGTCGGCGCGGCGTTGCCGGCAGGCCCGCAGGCCGGCAAGCGCCAGGGCGCGGCAGTGGCCCGGCCCCCCGGGCCGGCCGCATCCGGCCACCCGGGTTTGCCTCAGGCGCCGCGCGGCGTGCAAGCATCACCCCGCGTTGGCGGGCGCCCGGCCCGCCACGCCGCCCGCGACGCCTGGCAGCGCGACAGCAACGCCGCCGCCGGCCCCGTTTGAGCGCTTGACAAGCCAAAAGGCATCCAGGTTGAGGATGACAAGCGCGGTAACAGTTGCGAAGCTGACGAGACGATTTGTGCCGTCCCGTCATTTCGCAATCGTCCTACGGCGCAATGCAGCGAACCCTGACATGGCCCGCGCCCGGCGTGGCCCAAAGTCGAGGTGTCGCGATTCGGTCGTCCGGACGCCGCAGGAGATTCCCATGCATGCCGCTCAAACTGCCACCCCAACCCGGTTTCTGCTTCGGTTCGAGTCGCTGTTCAAGACGGGCCGCAGCCTGAGCTTTCCCTGCGACGCCAAAGGCTGCGTGCCGCTGGACCGGTTGAGCGACAGGGCGCGCAACAACTACTTTTTCTCGCGTGCCACCATCGGCCGTGACTACGCGCTGCCGGTGGTCGAGCCGGCGCTGGACTGACGCGCGGCGCTCACTCGATGTTCTGCACCTGCTCGCGCATCTGCTCGATGGCCACCTTCATCTCCACCGCGATGTTGGTCAGCTCCAGCGCCGATGACTTCGAGCCCAGCGTGTTGGCTTCACGGTGCAACTCTTGGGTCAAAAAGTCGAGCCGTTTGCCCAGCTCACCACCGGCCTTGAGCAGGCGCGTCAGCTCGTCCAGATGGGCTGACAGGCGCGACAGCTCTTCGGCCACATCGATGCGCAGCGCGTAGGCGGCGGCCTCGTTCAGCGCCCGGTCGCGCAGGGCGTCGGCGGTCATGCCGGCACTCGCGCTGCCGCCAACGCCAGCGTTGCCCAGCGCCTCTTGCCAGCGCTCCAAGAACCGCTGCTGCTGGCGCTTGACAACGGCCGGCACCAGCGGCGCGGCCTGCACTGCCAGCCCGCGCAGGTGGCCGATGCGCTCATTGAGGATGGTCACCAGCCGGGCGCCTTCGCGCCCACGCGCCTCACGCAGGCCGGTGATCGCCTGGCGCGCGGCGGCCAGCGCGGCGTCGTCCAGCCGCTCGGCGTTGCCACCCTGGCGGCACCACTGCAAGGCCTCGTTCACGCTCAGCGGCCGGGCCTGCGGCAGCCAGCCGGTGACGGTGGACTCCAGCCGCGACAGGCGGTTCAGCTGGTCGGGCTGGGGCTGCGGCCAGGCGGTGTCGGATTCTCGCTGGCTGGCCACCCGCAGCTCGATCTTGCCGCGCTTGAAGGTGGCACCCACCAACTCGCGCAGCGCCGGCTCCAGGCCGCGCAACTCATCGGGCAGGCGAAAGCCGACATCGAGAAACCGGCTGTTCACCGACCGGGCCTCTACCGTCACGCCGGCAGGGGCGGCGCCGGGCCGCGCCGGTGCATCGTCAGCCCCGTTGCCAGCGCCCGCCGTGGCCTGGGCAAAACCGGTCATGCTGTAGACTGACATTTACATACCAATGCAGGGAAACCACGGATTATGTCGAAACCCAAGCCAGCCCCGTTGCCTGCTGGCACCGTGGTCGGCGGCTACCAGATCATCAAGAAGCTGGCGGCAGGCGGTTTTGGCGTGGTCTACCTGGCCGAAGACCCGGACGGTCACAACGTGGCCATCAAAGAGTACCTGCCGGCCTCACTGGCCGAGCGCTCGGCCGGTGAGCTGACACCCCGCGTCAAGCCTGAAAAACAGCCGCTGTACCGGCTCGGGCTGAAAAGCTTTTTTGAAGAGGGGCGCTCGCTGGCGCAGATCAGCCACCCGAGTGTGGTCAGCGTGCTCAACTTCTTTCGCGAGAACGAGACGGTGTACATGGTGATGAACTACCTGCAGGGCGACACGCTGCAGGATTTCATCGTCACCGCCCGTGATTTGAAGCGCGACAAGGTGTTTCGTGAAAGCACCATCCGCAGCCTGTTTGACGAGATCTTGCGCGGCCTGCGCATCGTGCACCAGTACAAGATGCTGCACCTCGACATCAAGCCGGCCAATATGTTCATCACCAACGACAACAAGGCGGTGATGCTTGATTTTGGCGCGGCGCGCGAGGTGCTTTCCAAAGAGGGCAACTTCATCCGGCCGATGTACACCCCCGGTTTTGCCGCGCCCGAGATGTACCGGCGCGACGGCACGCTGGGCCCGTGGACCGACATCTACGCCATCGGCGCCTGCATCTACGCCTGCATGCAGGGCTACCCGCCCAACGAGGCGCCGCAACGGCTGGAGAAAGACCGGCTGGCGCTCAGCCTGTCGCGGCTGCGCAATGTCTACTCTGACAACCTGATCGAGGTGACCGAATGGTGCATGTCGCTCGATCCGCTGTCGCGCCCGCAGAGTGTGTTTGCGCTGCAAAAAGAGCTGTCGCGCGAGACCGAGCGGCGCTACACCAAGCTCAGCTTCTCCGAGCGGCTGAAGTTGCAGATCGAAAGCCTGAAGGCCGGGGCCAAGGCTTGATGCGGCCGATGTTGCAGGCCCACCGCGCATGAGGTTCTCGGTCTACCAGGACAGCCGCCGCGGCGGCCGGCCCAAGAACGAAGACCGGGTGGGCTATTGCTACACCCGCTCGTCGGGCCTGTTTGCGCTGGCCGACGGCATGGGCGGCCACCCCGAGGGCGAGGTGGCGTCGCAGCTGGCCCTGCAATCCATCTCGGCCCTGTTCCAGCGCGATGCCAAGCCCCAGTTGGCCGACCCGCTGCGCTTTTTGCACGACGCGGTGCTGGCCGGCCACCACCAGTTGCTGCGCTACGCCAGTGACCGGGCGCTGCTCGACACGCCGCGCACCACCATCGTGGCCTGCGTGGTGCAAGGCCAGGCGGCCTACTGGGCGCATTGCGGTGATTCACGCCTGTACCTGCTGCGTGACGGCAAGCTGCTGGCGCGCACGCGCGACCATTCGTACACCGAGTTGCACGGCGCGCTGGTCCAGGC
>JANMKO010000451.1:0-6567 GCA_031372085.1 Betaproteobacteria bacterium | reverse complement strand
CCAGCGAGAAGGCCGTCAAGCAGTTTGGCCTGACACCGCTGGCCCGCTTCGTCAGCTTTGCCTCGCGCGGCGTGCCGCCCGAGCTGATGGGCATCGGCCCGATCGAGGCGATCCCGGCAGCGCTCAAGAGCGCCGGTCTGAGCTTGGCTGACATGGGCTGGATCGAGCTCAACGAGGCTTTTGCGGCCCAGGCGCTGGCGGTGATCAACACCGTGGGCCTGAACCCCGACGTGGTCAACCCGATGGGCGGCGCGATTGCGCTGGGCCATCCGCTCGGCGCCACCGGCGCCATCCGTGCCGCCACCGTGGTGCATGCACTGCGCCGCCACAAGCTGAAATACGGCATGGTCACGATGTGCGTGGGCACGGGCCAGGGCGCGGCTGGCATCTTCGAACGGGTCTGAGCCTGACTGGACACCGCCCCGCATCAACGACAACAGGAGACCCGAATGAGCATCCGCACTGCCACCTTCAACAAGGTGCTGACGATCGAGATCGCCCGGCCCGAGAAAAAAAACGCGCTGACGCAGGCGATGTACAGCGCGATGGCCGATGCACTGGTCGCCGCCCAGGCTGACCCAGCGGTGCGCGCGGTGCTGATCACCGGCCAGCCCGGCTGCTTTACCTCGGGCAACGACCTGGAAGACTTCATGCAGCGCCCGCCCACGATGCCAGCAGGCGAAGGCGCGCCGGTGTCACCCGTCAGCCGCTTCATGCACACGCTGCTGGATTTTGAAAAGCCGGTGATCGCCGCCGTCACCGGGGCGGCGGTGGGCATCGGCACCACGATGCTGCTGCACTGCGACCTGGTGTACGTCAGTGACGAGGCCCGGCTGGCGATGCCATTTGTCAGCCTGGGCCTGGTGCCCGAGTACGCCAGCAGCCTGCTCGTCCCGGCGCTGATCGGCCATGTCAAAGCGGCCGAGAAGCTGATGCTGGGTGAGCCCTTCACCGGCAGCGACGCGGTGGATTGCGGCATTGCCAACGCGGTGCTGCCGGCCGCCGAGGTGGCCAGCCATGCCCGCCGGATGGCCGAGCGCTTCAATGCGCTGCCGCCGTCTGCCGTGCGCGAAACCAAAAAGCTGATGCGTGAGCCGCTCAAGGCCCGGCTGCGCGAGGCCATGGCCACCGAGAACGCGCTGTTTGCGCAGCGGCTGCGCAGCCCCGAGGCCAGCGAGGCGTTTCAGGCGTTTTTCCAGAAGCGCCGGCCCGATTTCACGAAGTTTTGACCCGGCCGCAGTGCCTTCCGTGCCCTCTCAGGGGCGCGCCAGTGGCCTGGTAGCGCCGGTGCCACGGCGTCTACTTGATTGGGATCGTCAATCTTTTGGCACGGGCCGGGGCTTGCCCAGGTTGTCAATCGCCACATAGGTCAGGTTGGCCTCGGTCACCTTGACTGTCTGCAAGTTGGCTGGGTTGCGCTCGGCAAACACCTCCACATGGACCGTGATGGATGTGTTGCCGATGCGGCTGACACGGGCGTAAAAGCTCACCAAATCACCCACCGACACCGGTTGCTTGAAGATGAACTGATTGACGGCCACGGTGGCAATGCGGCCTTTGGCAATGCGTGAGGGCAGCACCGCGCCGGCCAGGTCCACCTGGGCCATCAGCCAGCCGCCAAAGATGTCGCCGTTGCCGTTCACATCGGCTGGCAGGGGCATCACCCGCAGCACCAGTTCACTGCCGTCAGGCAAACTGAGCGGCCCCGTCAGCGGCTGCCGGAGGCTGGGGCTTGTGGAGTCGCTCATCGGCATCACCTGATCGGGTTGGTTGCGGCCTATTCTTTCATGCGGGTCGCCTTCACTGCCCTGCGCCGCCCAGCATCGCCCACCGGATTTTCTGCCTCTTCATGCGCCACTCTGCCGCTGCCCAAAGCCTGCCCAACCCTGCCGCCCCAGGCGCTGTGCGAACCGATTGGCAAACCCTGGGCAAGTTGCTGCCCTACCTGTGGCAATACCGCTGGCGGGTGGGCCTGGCGCTGGCGTTTTTGCTGCTGGCCAAGGTGGCCAATGTGGGCGTGCCGGTGCTGCTCAAGCACCTGGTCGATGCGCTGGACTTGAAGCCCGGCGATGTGCGGGCGGTGCTGGTGGTGCCGGCCGGCCTGCTGCTGGCCTATGCCGGCCTGCGGCTGTGCACCAGCTTGTTCACCGAGCTGCGTGAGCTGGTATTTGCCAAGGTGTCGTTTGGCGCCAGCAAGCAGATCGCGCTGGAGGTGTTTGGCCACCTGCATGCGCTCAGCCTGCGCTTTCATCTTGAGCGCCAGACCGGCGGCATGTCGCGCGACATCGAGCGCGGCACCCGGGCGCTGCAATCCCTGGTGTCGTACTCGCTCTACACCATCGTGCCCACCTTGGTGGAGGTGGCGCTGGTGCTGGGTTTTCTCGGCATCCGCTTTGACATGGGCTATGTCTGGACCACCTTGATTGCCTTGGCTTTTTACATCACCTTCACGGTGACGGTGACCGAATGGCGATCCCGCTTCCGGCGTGAGATGAACGAGGCCGACAGCCGCGCGCACAGCCGCGCCATCGATGCACTGCTGAACTACGAAACCGTCAAGTACTTCAACAACGAGGCGTTTGAGGCGCGGCGTTATGACGAGGGGCTGGAGGCTTACCGCCAGGCGCAGGTCAAATCTCAGAGCACCTTGTCGATGCTCAACACCGGCCAGCAGTTGATCATCGCGCTCAGCCTGGTGGCCATGCTGTGGCGCGCCACCCAGGGTGTGGTGGACGGCCGCCTCACGCTGGGCGATCTGGTGATGGTCAATGCCTTTTTGATCCAGCTCTACATCCCGCTCAACTTCCTGGGCGTGCTGTACCGCGAGGTCAAGCAAAGCCTGACCGATCTGGACCGCATGTTTGTGCTGCTGGAGCGTGAGCGAGAGGTGGCCGATGCGCCCGGCGCGCCCGCGCTGGCGGTGGGCGACGGCACGGTGCGCTTCGAGAATGTGTCGTTTGCCTACGATCAGGCCCGGCCCATCCTGCACGGCGTCAGCTTCGACATCCCGGCCGGCAAGACGGTGGCGGTGGTGGGCGCCTCAGGCGCGGGCAAAAGCACGCTGGCCCGGCTGCTGTACCGGTTTTACGATGTCACCGGTGGCCGCATCACGCTGGACGGGCAAGACATCCGGCAAGTCACCCAGGCCAGCTTGCGGCGCGCCATCGGCATCGTGCCGCAAGACACGGTGCTGTTCAACGACACCGTGGGCTACAACATCGGCTACGGCCGCACCGGGGCGTCCACCGCCGAGGTAGAGGCGGCAGCCCGGGCCGCGCACATCCATGACTTCATCAGCAGCACGCCCAAGGGCTATGCCACGATGGTGGGCGAGCGTGGGCTCAAGCTGTCAGGCGGTGAAAAGCAGCGCGTGGCGATTGCCCGCACCCTGCTGAAAAACCCGCCGGTGCTGATTTTTGACGAGGCCACCTCGGCGCTCGACTCGGCCAATGAGCGGGCCATCCAGGCTGAACTCAAAAGCGCCGCCCAGGGCAAAACCGCGCTGGTGATCGCGCACCGGTTGTCCACCGTGGCCGATGCGCATGAGATCGTGGTGCTGGACGGCGGCCGGGTGGTCGAGCGCGGCACCCATGCCGAACTGTTGGCGCTGGTGGGACCGGGGGGTGAGCCCGGCGGTGGCCGCTACGCCGAGATGTGGCGCTTGCAGCAATCGGCCGACAGCGAGGCAGACCAGCCCGTGGCTGATCCGATGCCGGCCTGATCGGCCGGCAGGCAGGCGGACCCGGCCACAAAAAAGCCCGCCAGTGGCGGGCCGGGGCGCGATGCAGGGGTGCGCAATCAACCCGTGCATCCGCTCAACATCAAATCGCCTGGCGGCGCCGGGTGGCCACACTCGCGCCCACCAGCGCCAGTGCCACCAAGCCAAAACCGGCCGGCTCGGGCAGGTTGCTGCCCGCAGCGTCCGGTGTGAAACGCAGGTTGTCGATGGCCAAAAATCCTGCCGACGGCAAGAAATCGATGTGGTCGATCAAACCAAACGCGCCTTTGGCAATCTCGTCGTTCTCGGTCCAGACCCAGCCAGACGCAGCGGCCGTCACATCACGGGTGGCGGTGTTCACGGCGCCGCTGCTGTCGGCACGGCTCACCACCTGAATGCGGAACGGTTGCGACGCGACCGCGTAGTCCAGCGTCAAGCCGTTGAAGTTGAACCCCGCCAGCACATTGATCGTGAAGCCCTGACCCAGGCTGTTGCTGACAAAACCGAAGCTGCCCGAATGGATGGGCGGGCCGCTTTGCCAGGCATCGGCATCGGTGCCGGCGTGAAAGGCGTTGGCGCTGGGATCAAACGAGAACCCCTGGGCCTTGAAAGTGTCACCCACCGGCGTGCCGGTGCTGGGCGCGGCCAACCCGATCACCTCAAAATCAAGCACCACCTGGGCGGCTTGTGACGTGACGGCGGCCAGCGCCAGGCTGACGACAACACCGCCCCAGACCAAAGCGCGAAGTTTGAATGACATGTTCTTGACTACCTGTAGGGATGAGGCACTTCACCGGGGTCGGCGCAGCCCGAAACTGTTAAATCTGCTGCGGACTGTAGCGAAGCAAAAGCAGCCGCGGCGCGACAAGCTCCCCTTCGTTCAGGGGGGGTGAATGGTCTGGTCCCCTTGAATGGTGGGGCATTTGCGGCTATTAGACTGACCCTGTGGAAACCAAGTGGCTAGAAGACTTTGTCAGCCTGGCTGAAACGAGAAGCTTTTCACGTTCTGCGCAGGCCCGGCATGTCACCCAGCCGGCGTTTTCACGCCGCATCCAGGCGCTGGAGGCCTGGGCCGGCATTGATCTGGTAGACCGCTCGTCTTACCCCACCCGCCTGACGCCTGCCGGTGAAACCCTGCACGCGCAGGCGCTCGAGATCCTGGTGGCACTGCAGGCCGCCCGCCATCTGCTGCGCTCACACCGCACCAGTGGCCAGGACGTGATCGAATTTGCCATCCCGCACACACTGGCGTTCACGTTCTTCCCGCACTGGTTGATGGCGCTGCGTGGGCGTTTTGGCGGCGTCAAAACCCGGCTGATCGCGCTCAATGTGCATGACGCGGTGCTGCGCCTCACAGAGGGCGGTTGTGATCTGCTGATCGCCTACCACCATGCATCGCAGCCGTTGCAGCTCAGCCCTGACCGCTACGACATGCTGTCGCTGGGCCATGAGACCCTGGCGGCCTACGCCAAAGCCGACGCGCAAGGCCAGCCGCTGTTCTGGCTGGGCGCTGCCGGCGCCCCCACGCCGCTGCTGGCGTATGCGGCTGGCGCCTACATGGGCCACATGGTCGAGCAGATCATCCGGCTGCTGCCGGTGGCGCCGACGCTGGAGACGATCTACGAAACCGACATGGCAGAGGGCCTGAAAGCCATGGCACTGGAAGGCCACGGCCTGGCGTTTTTGCCCGCCAGCTCAGTACGTCAAGAGCTGAAAAGCCGGCGCCTGGTGCGCGCGGCCGCAATCGGTGTGGGCGATTTGACGATGGAGGTGCGCATCTACCGCGAGCGGCCCGAGGTGTCGCGCCACAAAAAGCTGGCAGCGCAGGCGCTGTGGGAGTTTTTGCGCCAGGCCGCGGTTGCCGGGTGAACGGCCCCCGGGTGCACCCGGCAGCCCACCGGGCGCGCCCGATCAATGGCCCAGGATCTTGGACAAAAAATCCTTGGTCCGGTCGCTCTGCGGATTGTCAAAAAACGCATGCGGCTCGTTTTGCTCGACGATCTGGCCCTGGTCCATGAAGATCACCCGGTTGGCCACCGCCTTGGCAAAGCCCATCTCGTGGGTGACGCACAGCATCGTGATGCCCTGGCCGGCCATCTCGATCATCACGTCCAGCACCTCTTTGATCATCTCCGGGTCGAGTGCCGACGTGGGCTCATCGAACAGCATGATCTTGGGCGTCAGGCACAGCGCCCGGGCAATCGCCACCCGCTGCTGCTGGCCGCCTGAGAGCTGCAGCGGGTACTTGCCGGCCTGCTCAGCGATGCGCACCCGCTTGAGCTGCTGCATCGCGCGCGCCTCGGCATCTTTCTTGGGCATCTTGCCCACCCACATCGGCGCGAGTGTGAGGTTCTCCAGCACGGTGAGGTGCGGGAACAGGTTGAACTGCTGAAACACCATGCCCACCTGCTTGCGGATGGCCTCGATCGCCTTCACGTCGTCCGACAGCTCCACCCCGTCCACCCGCAGCGTGCCTTGCTGGTGTTCCTCCAGCCGGTTGATGCAGCGGATCAGCGTGGATTTGCCAGAGCCCGACGGGCCGCAGATGACGATGCGCTCACCCTTGGCCACTGACAGATCAATGTCGCGCAGCACATGGAAGCTGTTGCCGTACCACTTGTTGACTTTCTCGAACGTGATGATCGCTTCGGTCATGGTGTGTTTGCTTTTCTGGAGGGTCAGCGGTTCTTGCTGAGAGACAACTGCTTTTCGATCCACAGGCTGTAGCGCGACATCGAGAAGCAAAAAGCGAAGTAGATGGCGGCGATGAACAGATAAGCCTCGATCTTGAACGGCCGCCAGTTGCTTTCGCTGTTGAGCGCCAGGCTCATCGCGCCGGTCAGCTCATA
>JANMKO010000334.1:0-2405 GCA_031372085.1 Betaproteobacteria bacterium | reverse complement strand
TGGGCCTTGCCGCGCGGCCCCGGCTGGGCGCTGGATTTGCGGCTGCCGGTGCGCGCGGTGGTCAGCGTGGCGGGCCGGCCGCAGGCGCTGGGCTGGGTGGCTAGCCCCCACCTGAATGTCGACCTGTCGCTCGGTGCCGGGCCGGGCCAGGGTGCCGATGCCGGCTGGCGACTCGGCCTGCTGGCCGGCCCGGTGTTTGGCAGCCGGGGGGTGCACGGCTATTTTTATGACGTGCCGGCGGCGCTGGCCACGGCGTCGCGCCCGGCCTACCGGGCGGCCGGTGGCTTTGCCGGGCTCAGCGCCACGGCGGCGCTGTCGCGGCGCCAGGGCGCGCAGTGGCTGGGCGCTTTTGTCAAGTTCGACCAACTGGACGGCGCCGCGTTTGCCCACAGCCCGCTGGTGCGTCAGCGCCAGCAATGGTCGGGCGGGGTGGCACTGTCGTGGGTGCTGGCCGAGTCCACCCGCCGCGTGGGCGGGCCGTGATGGGCCCGCACGCGCCGCAACCGCGGCCGCAACCACAACCGCAACCGCGGCCGCAGCCGTCAACCCGGCCCCAGCCGCTGCCGCCGCCTCAACAACTGCCGCCACAGCAGCCGCAGCCGCAGCCGCAGCCGCAGCCGCAGCAGCAGCAGCAGCAGCAGCAGCAGCTGCACCGCCAGGCGCCAGCCGCAACCGCCCTGCGCGCGCTGACGACGGCGCCGCTGCTGGCGGCCGTGGTGCTGTTCACCGGCGCGGTCTGCCTGGGCTGGTGCACGCTGGCGATGCTGCTGCACCCGCTGCTGCCGGCGCCGCGCGGCCAGGCGCTGGGGCGCAGCGCGATCGGCGCCATCTACCGCATGGTCTGGGCGCTGGCCACCGGCCTGGGCCTGCTGCGGCTGGACGCCAGCGCGCTGGACGCGCTGCGCGACACGCCCGGGCTGATCATCGTGGCCAACCATCCCAGCCTGATGGACGCGCTGATCCTGGCCGCCCGCCTGCCACGCAGCGCCTGCATCATGAAAGCCAGCCTGCTGCGCAATGTGTTTCTCGGCGGCGGCGCCCGGCTGGCGGGCTATGTCAGCAACCAGTCGCCGCTGGGCATGGTGCGGCGGGCGGTGCGGGTGCTTCAGCACGGCGGGCAGCTGGTGATGTTCCCCGAGGGCACGCGCACGACGATCTGGCCACTGAACCCGTTCGGCCCGGCCGTCGCGCTGATCGCCAAGCGCGCCCGGGCGCCGATCCAGGCCGTCTTCATCGACACCGACTCGCCCTACCTGGGCAAGGGCTGGCCGCTGTGGCGGCTGCCGCCGCTGCCGCTGCCGGTGGTGGTGCGGGTGCGGCTGGGCGAGCGCTTTGCGCCGCAGGCCGACGCCGATGCGCTGCTGCGCAGCGTCGAGGCGCACTTGCGCGCTGGTGTGCGGCCGCACCCGTCGGCGTACCCGTCGGCGTACCCGTCCGAAAACCCGTCCGCACACCCGTCCGCACACCCGTCCGCACACCCGTCCGCACACCCGTCGGCACACCCGCCGCCGGCCCCGCCCATGCCCACGCCCCCGGCTTGACGCATGCCGCCCGCTGCGTGCACCCGCCGTCTGGTGCTGATCCCCAGCTACAACACCGGCCGCCTGCTGCTGGCCACCGTGCAGGCCGCGCGCGCCCAGTGGGCGCCGGTGTGGGTGGTGATCGACGGCAGCACCGACGGCTCAGCGCACGGCCTGGCCGCACTGGCCGCCGTTGATCCGCAGCTGCGCGTGCTGGTGCTGGCGCACAACCAGGGCAAGGGCGCGGCCGTGCTGCACGGCGTGTTGCAGGCGCTGGCGGCCGGCTTCAGCCATGTGCTGACGATGGACGCCGACGGCCAGCACCCGGCCGCGCTGATCCCGGCCTTCATGCAGGCGTCGCGCCAGCGGCCCGACGCCATGGTGCTGGGCCGGCCGGTGTTTGACGCCAGCGCGCCGCTGCTGCGGGTGCGCGGGCGCAAGATCAGCAACGGCTGGACCGATCTGGAGACGCTGGGCGCCGGCATCGGCGATTCGCTGTTCGGCTTCCGCGTCTACCCGGCGGCGGCGCTGGCTGCGGTGATGACCGGCCAGCGCTGGATGCGGCGCTTCGACTTCGACACCGAGGCCGCTGTGCGGCTGGCCTGGCGCGGCGTGCCGCCGATCAACCTGGACGCGCCGGTGGTCTACCCCCGGCCCGAGGACGGTGGGGTGTCGCACTTCAGATACGGCCGCGACAACCTGCTGCTGACCTGGATGCACCTGCGCCTGCTGGCCGGGTTTGTGCTGCGCCTGCCGCGGCTGCTGTGGCAGCGGCTGGCGCGACGGCCGCCGTTCCAGCGCTGATGCGGCGGCAGTGGCCGGGCCGGGCCGGGCCGGGCCTGCGCCGGCCAGCGGGCCTGGGCCGGCCGGCCAAGGGCGATGTGA
>JANMKO010000392.1:0-14835 GCA_031372085.1 Betaproteobacteria bacterium | reverse complement strand
GCGCCAGGCCCGCATCGACGGCAAAGCCTGCGATTTGACCGGCCACCAGTTTGACTTGCTGGTGGTACTGGCCCAGGGCGCCGGCCGGGTGTTGAGCCGCGACCAGATCATGGACGCCCTCAAAGGCCATCCGATGGAGGCCTTTGACCGCAGCATCGATGTGCATGTCTCGCGCATCCGCGCCTGCATCGAGGACGACCCCAAATTGCCGAAGCGGGTGCTCACCGTGCGCGGCTCGGGCTACGTCTTTGCCCGCAAGCAAGACGCGGATGAGTGATGGCCCCCAAGACGCCTGCGGCGTCGGCCCCCCGAGGGGGCGGCAGTCCCTTGGGGCGGCCCGGCGGGACTGCGCTGGCCTGACCCGATGACTGGTGGGCGCGGTCGTTGAAGTCGCTCTACCTGCGCATCTGGCTCACCGTGGTGGCCGCGCTGGCGCTGTTTGCGCTGGTGTCGGGCTGGATGTGGCAGCGCCATGTTGAGCAGGAGCGGGTGCGCTTCGAGGCGGCGGCCAGTGACCGGCTGGCGGCCTGGGCCGAATTGGTGCAACGCGCGCTGCCCACCGTGGACGCGCCGGCGGCGGAGCAAGCCGAGGCGCTGCGTGAATGGTCGGCCCGGCTGCGCGTGCCGCTGGCGCTGGACGACCGGCGCGGTGAGCGCATCGGCGCGTCTGACAGTTATTTGCGGCGTGAGTCCGAAGGTGGCCCGCTGGCCGCCCCGGTGCGGCTGGACGACGGCCGCACGCTGTGGCTGGCGCGCCGCCTGCTGCGCCGCCCGGGGCCCGGTGACGGCACGCCACCCGGCGACTGGCCGGCCGGGCGTGGTGGCGACCGGGCCGGCGACCGGGACGGCCACAAAGCCCATCCAGCGCTGCGCGCCGCGCGCGGCCCGATGCTGGGTGACCACGCGCCCGGCCCGGCGCTGGGTGAGCGGCCGGGCCCGATGGCGGCCTGGCCACCGCTGCCGTTTTCGGTCGGCCCGGCCGGCTGGTTCGACCGGCCTTTCGGCCTGCCGCAGGCCATCGCCCCGCTGATCCTGGTGGCGCTGCTGTTTGTCGCGGTGGCGGCCGGCGCCTACCCGGTGGTGCGCCGGCTGACGCGCCGGCTCGAGCTGCTCAAACGCGGGGTTGAGGCTTTTGGCGCCGGTGATCTGGCGCAGCGGGTGGACGCATCGGGCCGCGACGAGGTGGCCGCCGTGGCCGTCACCTTCAACCAGGCCGCCGGCCGCATCGAGACCCTGGTGCGCAGCCACCAGGCCCTGCTGGCCAACGCCAGCCATGAGCTGCGCTCCCCGCTGGCCCGGTTGAAGATGGCGGTGGCGATGTATGCCGACATGCCCGAGGCCCGGCGCGCCGGCCTGAAGCGCGAGATCGACACCAACGTGGCCGAGCTGGACGCGCTGGTCGAAGAAGTGCTGCTGGCCAGCCGGCTGGACGCCAGCGCGGCCATCGAGGCCGGCGGCCCGTTTGACGTGCTGGGCATGGCGGCCGAAGAAGCCGCCCGCGTGGGCGCCGAGGTCGAGGCGCTGGGCGACGTGGGCCGGGCCCGCGTGCCGGGCAGTGAGCGGCTGGTGCGCCGGGCGCTGCGCAACCTGCTGGAGAACGCCCGCCGCTACGGCGGCAGCCAGATCAGCATGCAGGTGCTGGTGCTGGCGTCGGGCGCGGTGCAGTGGCGGGTGTGTGACCGCGGGCCGGGTGTGCCGCCCGACCTGCGAGAGCGCATCTTCGAGCCGTTTTTCCGCCTGCCCGGCCACACCGAGCGTGAGGGCGGCGTCGGCCTGGGCCTGAGCCTGGTGCGCCAGATCGCCCAGCGCCACGGCGGCGCGGTGCATTGCGAGGCCCGTGACGGCGGCGGAAGTTGTTTTGTGCTCAGGCTGCCGGCGGCGGCGGCGGCGGGCCCGGTGGCGCCAGGGCGGGCGTGATGCCCGCGTCGGGGTGCTGCTTCAACACCCGGGCGCCTGCGTCGGGGTGCTGCTTCAACTCCCAGGCCAGCAAGCTGGTCAGTGCCACCGCCGCCACGCTCAGGCCGGCGGTGGCCGCCATCCAGAACCCGCGTGCCCCCAGGCCGGCGCCGGGCGCCGCACCGGCCCAGCCAAAGGCCAGCGTGTAACCCCCGCCCAGACCCACGCCCCACAGCGCGCCGACAAAGATCAACATCGGCACGGTGGTGATGCGCCAGGCGCGCAGCACAAAAGCCGCGCTGGTCTGCACCGCGTCGGCCGAGTGGAACAGCGCCACCCAGGCCAGCAGCGGCAAGGTGGCCGCCAGCACGGCCGGGTTGTCGGTGTACAGCCGCAGCACGTTTTCTCGCGCCAAAAACACGCTGCTGCCCACCACCAGCGCCACCGCCAGCGCCAGTTGCAGGCCGTGCCAGCCCAGCCGGCGCGCATCGCGCAGATCACCTGCGCCAATGCGCTGGGCCACCAGGGTGCTGGTGGCGTTGCTCAAACCCAGCGGCATCATGAACAGCAGCGACACCAGGTTGGACGCAATCTGGTGGCCGGCCACCGCCGTCTCGCCCAGCCGCGAGATGAAGATCGCCATGAAGGCAAAGCCCGTCACCTCGACCAGGATCGACAAGCCCATCGGCACGCCCAGCCGCAGCAGCGCCCGCAATGAGCCCCAGTGCGGCGCCCGCTGGCCCGGCGCGCCCAGCTCAAACCGGTGGTAGAACGGATCACGCCGCACCCACAGCCAGGCCGCCAGCGCCTGCGCCCAAATGGCAATCAGCGTGGCGATGCCGCAGCCCACCACGCCCAGCGCCGGGATGCCCAGCCCGGGCAGGCCCGAGACCAGCGCCATCGACAGCGGCACCTTCAGCACCAGCCCGCCCAGCTGCAACACCATCACCGCCTTGGGCCGCGACACCGCCACATTGAAGCCCCGGTAGACGGTGAACAGCAACGACGCCGGCAGCGCAAACGCCAGCGCCAGCAGGTAGCCGCGCACCTTCTCGGCCACCGCCGGGCTGGCCTGCGACAACGCCAGGAAAGGCGCCGGAAACGCCAGCAATCCGCAGCCCAGCAGCGCCACCGCCAGCGCCAGCCAAAGGGTTTGCCATGCCTGGTGGCCAGCCTCGCGCAGCCGCCCGGCACCGTACAGCTGGCCGACGATCGGGCTGATCGCCATCACCAGGCCCATCAAGCCGATGAAGATGGTGATGTAACTGGCCCCGCCCACCGCCAGCGCGGCCAGGTCGGTGGGTGAGTAGCGGGCCACCAGCACGGTATCGACCGTGCCAAATCCCAGCACCGCCACCTGGCCGATGAACACCGGCCAGGCCAGCGGCAGGATGCGGCGCGCGCTGGCGCCAAAACCAAAACCGCCGCTCACCGGGCGGACAGCCCCGCCGGGCCGGCCGGCCCGGCCGCCGCGCCGTCCGCGCCCCCGGCCGGCCGCGCCCGCTCGGCATAGCGGTTGAAGCGCCAGGCCGTGGCCTGCATCGTGATGCGGTGCCAGACATCGCGCTTCTCGGCCGGGCTCAAGGCTGGCCAGTGCTGCACCTCCTGCTCAGTGCGGCCACAGCCCTTGCACAGCGCATCACCCTGGGCGGTAGAGCAGATGGCGATGCACGGCGCATCGGGCGTCTGGGCGTACCAGGCCAGCCAGGCCTGGCGGGCGGCCGCCGGCATCGACGCCTCATCGGCCAGGTTCTCGCGGTAGTACACCAGCAGCGCATAGACCTCGGCCAGCGCCCGCACCTCGGCACAGGCGGTGATGCCGTCGGGCGACGGGCGGCGCTCACGCCACCAGTTGATGGCGGCTTCGATGTCGATCAGGTGGATGCCGGCCATGGGCGGGTGCAGCGGGCGCGCAAGGCGTGTCGTGTCAGGTCAGGTCAGTCGTGTGGCCGCGCCATCCGGGCCACATTGCAACGGGGCGCCAGCATAGCGCTTGCGCCCGCCGCCGGCGCGGGGTGGCACCGGTCTGCCCAGCACGGCATGCCTACACTGGCGGATGTTTGTTCACCCCGCCTTGTCCATCGCGCTGCTGACCAGCGCCGTGCTGCTGACGCCCGCCGCCCGGGCCGGTGAGTTCAGCGACGAGTTTGATCGCCAGCGCTTCAAGAGTGCCTTCGCCCACGAGCTGGCCTTCCGTGAGGCGGCGCTGCATGTGGCCTGGGGCGCCGAGCCGCTGTGCGACGACACGACCGAGATCGAGCCGCTGGTGCTGTGGTCGGTGCGCAGCATGCGCAACAGCCTGTCGGCGCACCAGCAAACCCTGTTCACCCAGGCCACCGGCATGGACGAGCACTGGCGCATCGCCTGGCTGGACGAGGGCGCGGCCGATGCGCTGAAGGTGGGCCAGCGCGTGCTGGCCATCAACCAGCGGCTGCTGCCGGCACCGGGCGTCAAGGTTGAACTCACGGCGCTGCTGCGCGGCGGGGCGGCCATGACGGCCGACGACGAGGGGTTCTGGGCGGTGCTGCACCAGGCCCGCGACGAGGCCAACCACGGCTCGGTGATGACGATCACGCTGGACGGCGGGCGCGAGGTGCGGGTGGCCACCCAGACCGGCTGCGCCGGCACGGTGACCGCCAGCGCGTTTGACAACGAGCCGCAGAACTTTCAGCGCCAGGACGGCCGGCGCAGCAAGATCCCCGGCAATGCGCTGCTGGAGGCCAACAGCACGGATGAGCGGCGCTGGCTGGCGGCCTTCGGCACGTATTTTCTGGCCAGCGAGGGCGCCATCCTGCGCCAGCGCTCGTCCGACAGCGCGGCCAACGCCTTTTTGATCGGCAAGGTGCTGTCGCTGGCGCTGCCCGGGGCCGGCACGGTGCTGTCGGCGCTGGAGGCGCAAGCCCAGCGCACCATCCAGGTGGATGGGCTGGTCGGCGGGGCGGATCTGTTTGCCAACGAGGTGGTGCTGGCGCTGGGCGGTGACCCGTCGGTGGGCATCCAGCTGTCAGACCGCTTGCAGGCCAAAGGCATTGCCGCCGATGTGCTGGTGATGAGCCCGTTTCGCCGGTCGAATGCCGAGCTGCACCTGCGCCAGTTGCGTGAGATCGACGACGCCCGGCGCAAGGCCGATCTGGCGGCCGAGTTGAAGGCGGCAGCGGCCCAGACCGCAGGCGGCAGTGCAGCCACGCCACCCGCACCCGCACCCGCACCCGCACCCGCACCCGCACCCGCACCCGCACCCGCACCGACCTCAGCGCCAGCGCCAGCGCCGGCCCGCTGAGCAAAACGCAGCGCCGTAAGGTGGCACCGCCCCGGCCGACCAAGCCCCCATGTGCCCCTTTGATCGCAACACCATGCCCCACGCTGTCCACGCCCTGCTGCTGGGGGCCACGCTGCTGGCCGCCCTGCCCGCCGTCGCCCAGACCTGCCAGGCCCAATCCGCCGAGCGCCAGACGATGCTGGTCGAGCTGTACACCTCCGAAGGCTGCAACTCATGCCCGCCGGCCGACCGCTGGCTGTCCACGCTGAAAGCCCGGCCCGACGTGCTGGCGGCGGCCTTCCATGTCGATTATTGGGACCGGCTGGGCTGGGTAGACCGTTTTGCCAGCCCGCAGCACACCCAGCGCCAGGCCGAGCAGCAGCGCACATCGGGTGCCGGGTTCAGCTACACGCCGCAGGTGATGGTCAACGGCCGCGACTGGCGCGGCGCCCCCACCTTGCCCATGCTGGAGGCCAAAGCGCCGGTGCAAATTGACCTGCGCCGGGTGGATGAGCGCCAGGTGGCCGTGCGCATCAATGCCCAGCGCGGCGCGCCGTCTCGGCTGGCGCTGTGGTGGGCGCTGCTGGAGGACGGCCATGCGTCGCACGTGGGCGCCGGCGAGAACCACGGCGTGACGTTGCAACACGACCATGTGGTGCGCCAGTACGGCCGGCTGCCGGCCTGGGGCGCCGCCGTGGGCGACAACCCGCTGCACGAGCTGCGCCTGCTGGCCGCCCCAAATGGCGAAGGCGGACGCAAGGCCCGCCTTCTGGTGGTGGTGACCGACGCGGCCACCGGTGCGCCGTTGCAGGCCACTCAGCTGGGTTGCTGAGCCGGCCTGCTGCCGGCGCCAAGCTGCTTAACGCGGCGTGCGGCGCGGGCCGGCCGGCTTGCCGCCAAATGCCGGGCGGGCCGGGCGGGCCGGGCTGTCACTGCCAAAACCCTCACGCGCCGGGCGGTCATGGCCACCGCCAAAGCTGCTGGGGCCGGCGTGCGCTCGCGCTGCCTGGCTGCGGCTGTCGTTGCGGAAGCCGCCTTCACGGAACCCGCCCTGCGGGGCGCCGTCACGGGCGCCACCCTGGGGCCGGCCGGCATCCCGGAACCCGCCTTGAGAATGGCCTTCGTCACGGTGGCCGCCGTGCGGCCGGCTGTCGTGCGGGCGATTTTCGTCGGCGCGGAACGCGGCGCCGCCGCCAAACCCACCGGCCGGCCGGCGATCAGCGCCAAAGCTGCCCCGATCCTGGCCCCGGTCATGGCCACTGGCAGGGCCCCGGTCACCGCCAAAGCTGGGCCGGTCGCTGCCGCCGCCGCCGTAGCTGGCGCGGTCATGGCCCCGGTCGGCACGCGGGCCGCCAAAGCTGGGCCGGCCACGGCCACCAAAGCCCGGCTTGCCGGCAAAACCGGCGCCGCCAAAACTCGGGCCGTTCATCGTCGGCGCGGTGTACTTGGGCTCCAGCCCGGCCACCACCGCCACCGCGATGGGCTGGGTGGTAAAGCGCTCGATGCGGCGGATCATGCCCACATCGCGGCGCTCGGCCAGCGTGATCGCCAGGCCGATGCGGCCAGCGCGGCCGGTGCGCCCGATGCGGTGGATGTAGTCCTCGGGCTTCATCGGCAGGCCGTGGTTGATGACATGGCTGATGGTGGGCACGTCGATGCCGCGCGCGGCCACGTCGGTGGCCACCAGCACCCGCAGGTGGCGGTTGCGCAGGTCTTGCAACACCCGGTTGCGCTTGCCCTGCGGCATGCCGCCGTGCAGCGCGGCCACGGCATGGCCGATCTGCGCCAGCTTGAAGGCCACCTCGTCGGCATCACGCTGGGTGCTGGTGAAGACCAGGCACTGGTCCATGTCCTTGTCGGTCAACAACTGCTCAAGCAGCGCATGCTTGTGGTGCATGCTGTCGGCCCAGTGCAGGCGCTGCACGATGCCGGCATGGCTGTCGGTGTGCTTGTCCACGCTGATGCGTTGCGGCTCTTTGGTGAGCTGCTGCGCCAGGTGGCCCACCGTGCCGTCAAAGGTGGCCGAGAACATCAAGGTCTGGCGCGCTTCGGGCAGGGTCTGGGCGATGGTGGTGATGTCGTCGATGAAGCCCATGTCGAGCATGCGGTCGGCTTCGTCCAGCACCAGCATTTCCACATTCGCCAACACTGCGGCGCCCGAGTTCATCAGGTCGAGCAGGCGGCCGGGCGTGGCGATCAGCACGTCCAGCGGCGCGCGCAGGGCCTTCAACTGGGCCTGGTAAGGCACGCCGCCGACAACATGGGCCACTTTCAGGCCCGACACGCCGTAGCCGTACACCGAGCAAGCCTTGGAGACTTGCTGGGCCAGCTCTCGCGTGGGCGCCAGCACGAGGATGCGCGGGCCGAAGGTGCGGCCCTTCTCGCGCTTCTTGGCCGGGTCAAGCCGGGCGTCGAGGATGCGTTGCAGCGCCGGCCACACAAAAGCGGCGGTCTTGCCGCTGCCGGTCTGTGACGACACCATCAAGTCACGCCCGGTGAGTGCCACCGGCACGGTACGGGCCTGCACGTCGGTCGGGCTGGGGTAGCCGGCGTGGGTGATCGCCTTGACGATCTCGGGCGACAGGCCGAGCGCGGCAAATTCTTCACCGCTGATGGCGGCCGGAGCCGCCACCGGGGTGGGGGTCAGGTCGGCGACCGCGTCATCAGCCAGCGCGGATTCTTGGGCAAGGTCAAAACTCATGGAGAACTTTCAGTCAGGCAAGGCCGGCCCCGGTGGCTTGTGGCCACAGCAAGGCTGACCACGGCGCCGCAAAATTTGCAGGTCACCGCAGTGAGGTCGCGACTTGTTCGGAAGGGTGGGGCCGGCCGCAGGCGAACTCGGCTGGTTGCCGGCAGTGCCTGAAGTTCTTGTGCCCAAACGTCCTGAAGCGACGGCATCGCCGCCAACCAGGACTCAAGACGCGGTGGGAGTCTCCGCTTGCTTCACTGTCGCCGCTGCTTTTGCGGCGTATCAGTGATTGGCGGGGCCCGGCTTGATGAGGGTCAGTGGGGATGTACGAAATGCACCCAGCAAAACCAGTGCAGCCGATGATTATGGCACGGATCGCCGATGGCTGCTGGTTTTCCCGGCGTGCGCGGGTGGTACTGGTGGGCCGGCAGGCCGCTTCGCACCGGCAGCGGAAACGGCACCGGCATCGGCATTGGTCAGCCGGCGCGCTGCGCCGCCCGGATCAGGTCGCTGGCCTTTTCGGCAATCATGATCGTCGGCGCATTGGTGTTGCCGGCCACGATGCGCGGCATGACCGACGCATCCACCACCCGCAGGCCCGGCACGCCGTGCACCCGCAGCGTGGCGTCCACCACGTCACCGGCATGCGGCCCCATCCGGCAGGTGCCCACCGGGTGGTAGATGGTGTCGGCGTGCTGGCGCACAAATTCGGCGATCTGCTCGTCGCTGCGGGCGGCGGCCGAGGTGGCCAGCTCTCGCCCGCCCAGCGCCGCCAGCGCCGGCTGGCGCAGAATCTGGCGCATCTGCTTGACGCCCAGCACCATGCGCGGCAGATCGCCCGGCGCGCTGAAAAACGCCGGGTCGATCAGCGGCGCGGCCAGCGCGTCCGGGCTGGCCAGCCGCACGCTGCCCCGGCTGTCCGGGTTGAGCAGGCAGACATGGCACGAGTAACCGTGGCCGAACACGGTTTTGCGGCCGTGGTCTACCAGCTTGCCGATCACAAAATGCAGTTGCAGGTCGGGCCGGGGTTGGTCGGGGCTGCTGCGGATGAAGCCACCGGCCTCGGCAAAATTGGTGGTCAGCCGGCCGCTGCGGTGGCGCCGCCATTCAAGGGCGCCTTGCAGCGCATGCCAGGCACCGGTGAGCGACAGGCCAAACAGCTCGGTGATGCTGGGTGCGTCCATCACCTGCACCACGTCCACATGGTCGTGCAGGCCAGCGCCCACGCCCGGCAGATCGTGTTGCACCGGGATGCCCAGCGCTTGCAGGTGCGCGCCCGGGCCGATGCCGCTGAGCATCAGCAATTGTGGTGATTGCAAAGCCCCGGCACACAGCAGCACCTCGGCACGTGCCAGCACCTGCTGGCGCACACCGCCCGCCAGATACTCGACGCCGCTGGCGCGCTGGCCGTCAAACAGGATTCGGGTGGCCTGGGCGCCGGTGATCACCTGCAAATTGGGCCGGCCGAGCGCAGGCGTCAAGTAGGCCTTGGCCGCGCTGCAACGCTCACCCCGGCGGTGGGTGACCTGGTAGGGGCCGACGCCCTCCTGGGTGGCGCCGTTGAAGTCGGCGTTCAGCGCATGGCCGGCCTGTTGCGCGGCCTGCACAAACAGCGCCGAGCAGCGGTTGGGCTGGCTCAGGTCTTGCACCTGCAACGGCCCGCCGCTGCCGTGCCAGGCATCCGCGCCCCGGGTGTTGTGCTCTGCCCGCTTGAAGTACGGCAGCACCTCATCGAAGCCCCAGCCCGGGTTGCCAGCCGCCGCCCAGCCGTCGTAATCCTGGCGCTGGCCACGCAGGTAAATCATTGCGTTGATCGAGCTGGAGCCGCCCAGCACCTTGCCGCGCGGCTGATACCCCCGGCGCCCGCCCAGCCCCGGCTGCGGCACGGTGCTGAAACCCCAGTTCAGGCCGTTTGTCTGGGCCATCAAGGCCAGGCCGGCAGGGCAGTGGATCAGCACGCTGCGGTCGGGCGGGCCGGCCTCCAGCAGCGCCACCCGCACGTTGGGGTCTTCGGTCAGGCGCGCCGCCAGCACACAGCCGGCCGAGCCGCCGCCAATCACCACATAGTCAACCATTGAACCGTCTTTCGTCGCGTCCGGCCGGCCCGGATCGGCGAGGCAAATCGATGATAACGACGGGGGTGGCGCCCGCGTAGGCTGGAGACCTGCCTCTAACCGGTGACGATCTGAGGCAGGCCGGCGCTGCCAATAGCTGTTACAGTGCCGGCACAGACATGCACGAGGCCGTTTCCACAAGGTCTTATTCCCGTACCGCCCGATGTCTGCGCCAAAACAGTTACCTGTTGCAGCGCGCTGAGGGCCAGTCCAGGTTTGATGAACTCCCGGTTCGACGTTTCTTGAGTGTCTCTGTCCGTGTTGGCGCATGCCGACGCGGTGGTTTTATTTTCATCAACAGACTCAAAAGGAACATCTCCATGAGCACCACCCAAACTGGCGTCGTCAAATGGTTCAACGATGGCAAGGGCTTCGGCTTCATCACGCCTGAAGACGGCAGCAAAGACCTCTTCGCTCACTTCAGCGAAATCCGCAACAACGGCGGGTTCCGCAGCCTGGCTGAAAACCAGCGCGTTGAATTTGAAGTCAAGCAAGGCCCGAAGGGTTTGCAAGCGGCCAACATCCGCCCGCTGTAACCCATACGGGGCGCTGCCAGCGCCCTGACATCACCGGCCGCCCCGCGCGGCCGCTGACATAAAAAAACCGCCACTGCAAAGGTTGCGGTTTTTTTTCGCCTGCTGCCGGGCGTTGGCGTCATGGCGGCGGGGCGGCTGCGGCCGCCGGGCCGTCAAGCAGTGGCGGGCGGTGTGTTGGCAGGCGCTGCGGGCGTTTCCGGATTGGCTTCGCCGCCTACACCGTGGTCATCGGCGCCATGACCTTGTTTCTTTTTTTGCAGCTTTTCTTCGTTTTTGCGCTTCTTGGCCAGTTCGCGCTGGCGTTTTTCGTATGAGTAATTCGGGGTCGCCAAGGCGGTGCTCCTTTGGATGTCTGACGCGCGCCGGTCGTGCGTCGATATTGGCCCGCAGCATAAGGCATTGGCTGGTGGCGCAGCAGCGGTGCGGCGCCGGCCGGGCGATGCCAGAATCGAGGCGCTGAAACAAGAGCCCGCCATGACCCCGCCCACCGCACCGACCCTGCCGTTTTTCCGTTGTTTGCTGCTGGTTGCCGCGCTGTTGGCCGGTGCGCCGGTGGCCGTGCTGGCCGACAGCACCCCCAGCGCCAGCCCGGCCAACGACAAGCTGGCGCCGGTGCGGGCGCACTTGGCGGCCAAGCGCTGGGCCGATGCGCTGGCCGAGCTGCGGCGCGGCCATGACAGCGCCAGTGCCGACTGGCAAAACTTGATGGGCTACAGCCTGCGCAAAGGCACGCCACCCGATCTGGACGGCGCCGACCGCCATTACCGTGAGGCCCTGCGCATCAACCCCCGGCACCGCGGAGCACTTGAATACTCGGGTGAGCTGGCGCTGATGAAGGCCGATCTGCCACTGGCCGAGCAAAAGCTGGCCGCGCTGGACCAGATTTGCAGTTTCGGCTGCGAGGAGTACACCGACCTGAAGCAGACGGTGCAGCGCTACAGGGCGGCGGGCAATCGCTGGCTGCCGGCGCCGTGAGTGCGGGCAAAAAAGCCAAGGGCCACCGAGGTGGCCCCTGCTGACGGACGCGGCTTGCGCTGCGACCGGTTGTATTGGCGCCGGTGACGGGTTCCGGTAGCCCGCCCATTGGTGCGGTCGGTTATGGCCAAGACAACCACATTGTGCGGCGGGCGCGTGACGCCGGTGTGACGAGAAGCCGGGCGTTGGCCGGCCAAATCGCGCCGCACAGCCACCGGCGGTTGAAATGCTGCGGTGCAAAATATCATCGCCCCGCACCGTGCGCCGCACGGTGACCGGTTGGCCACCACCCCAGGAGCTTGCCCGCCATGCGTTATGTCGTGTTCAACCAGAAGGGCGGGGTGGGCAAGTCCACCATCACCTGCAACCTGGCCGCCATCAGCGCGGCGCAGGGCTTGCGCACGTTGGTGGTCGATCTCGACCCGCAGGGCAACTCCACCCGCTACCTGCTGGGCGCCGGCGCAGATGAGGCGCGCGACACGGCGGCCGAGTTTTTTGACCAGACGCTCAAGTTCACGCTGCGCAGCCAGGCCACGGACGAGTTCATCACCGCCACGCCGTTTGACCATTTGCACCTGCTGCCGTCCAGCCCCCGGCTGGACGAGCTGCACAGCAAGCTGGAATCGCGCTACAAGCTGTACAAGCTGCGCGACGCGCTGGCCGCGCTGGACGGCTATGACCGGGTCTACATCGACACCCCACCGGCGCTGAACTTTTATACCCGCTCGGCGCTGATTGCCGCCAGCGGCTGCCTGATTCCGTTCGACTGCGATGATTTTTCGCGCCGGGCGCTGTACGCGCTG
Source organism: Betaproteobacteria bacterium (assembly GCA_031372085.1). GTDB lineage: Bacteria > Pseudomonadota > Gammaproteobacteria > Burkholderiales > Burkholderiaceae_C > Pseudaquabacterium. Next base: position 2,563 of record JANMKO010000392.1, on the reverse strand, counting down.
ATGGACAGCGTGCAAGAGATCCAGGCCGACCACAACCCGGATTTGACGGTGACCGGGATCGTCGTCAACCAGTTTCAGCCACGCGCCAATTTGCCGCAGCGGCTGGTGCAAGAACTGATCGACGAGGGCCTGCCGGTGCTGCAGCCCTACCTGAGCGCCAGCGTGAAGATCAAGGAATCGCATGAGCAGGCGCTGCCGATGCTGCACCTGGATGCACGCCACAAACTGACATTGGAATACCTGGCGCTGCATGCCGCACTGCAGCCGGTGCCGGCCGGCAAACGGCAGCGCAGCGCCGGCTGAACCATCAACGCAGAGCCGCGCCGGACCGCGCCGGCTGACCGGTCAGCGCCGGGCCGCGCCGGCTGACAGGTCAGCGCCGGACCGCGCCGACTAAACGATCAGCGCTTGGCGGCGCCGGCAAAGCGGCTTTGGAACCAGTCACTCAACATGCGCAGCTCGTAAGTCAGCGCGCCGCTGCTGGAAAGCCGGGCGGTGTGCGACAGGTAGGCCATGTCCGCCAATTGGTCGTCGCCGCTGGCGATCACCCGCCCGCCGTCGCTCAGCGTGTAGCGCAGGTGCATTTGCGGCCAATCGGCGCGGCCTTTGAGCACCCGCAGATCATGCGCCAGGCCCGTCATTGGCCGGGTTTCACCGGCCAGGTCGATGTCCAGCACGTCGATGCGCAGGGTTTGCTGCGCCGGCAGGCCTTGCTGGCCCAGGGCTTGAAGGTGCTTGTCCAAGGTGTTGCGCACCCGCTCGGCATCAATGCCGTGGCCGGCATCAGCAAATTGGTCGGGCTGGATGAAGTGCACCGCCACCGTGCCGGCCTGGGCCAGGCCGGCCAGCAGCAGGGCGACGGGGGCGAGGGCGGCTAGGCGGGCGCGGGTCATGACAGTCCTTTCGAGGCCGGCCAACCTGAGCGGCCGACAGCCCGGTCAGACTGGCGCGGCGCGCGGCAAGTTCCGCGGTCTGGCCCGGGTGATCAGCCGATCAGCCCGACCGCCGATCAGCCCGACTGCCGATCAGTCCGACCGCCGATCAGCCCGACCGCCGATCAAACCCAAGCGCCGATCAATCCGTCACCCCAGCAACCGGCTGGCGGCCGGCGCATCGATCACCAGGTCGCTGGCCGCGCAGGCCACGCAGGGCAGGATCCAGCCGTCGGCTTTCTCCTCGGCCAGCAGGCCGGGCCAGTCGATCAGGTAGTGGATGCGGCCCTGCACCAGCCGGGCCAGGCAGGCGCGGCAGGTGCCGTTGCGGCAGGCGCTGGGCAGGCGCACACCGGCGGCCAGCGCGGCCTGCAGCAGGCTGTGGCCGGCCGGCACCGGCAACTGCACGCCCAGCGGCAGGACGGTCAGGCGGTACGGGGCGGCGGGCCCGGGCCGGGCCGGCTGCGGCGGCGGCGCCAGATCCGGCGCCCCGGGGGCTGTCATGCGCGCTGCCCTGCGCGGCCCCGGCCGCTGCTCAACCCGGCGCCACTGCACGGGTGAAGACCAGCAGCTGGTTGTTCGCCGGCATCGGCCGGCGCTGCTGCAAGCCCAGGCCGGCGGCTTGCGCCTGGCCCACCACCTGGTGCAGCCAGCGCAGGCCCCAATCGGGGTTGCGGGCACGCAGGTCGGCATCAAACGCCTGGTTGCCGGGCGCGGTGGGCTCGCCTTGCACCCGGTACGGCCCGTAGGTGATCAACCGCCCGCCGGGCGCCAGCAGATGGGCGGCACCGCGCATCAGCGCACCGCAGCAGGCCCACGGGGCGATGTGCAGCAGGTTGGCACAGAAGATCGCATCCCAGGGCGGCGCGCCGGGCGGCTGGACGGCCCACGGCTCGGCCAGCACGTCCAGCCGCAGCGGCCACAGCAGGCCGGGTGACGGTTGCAGTCTGGCCCAGGCGGCGATGGACGCCAGCGCGGCGGCGTCCGGATCGGTGGGCTGCCAGACCCAGCCGGGCAGGCCGGCGGCGCAGAACACCGCATGCTGGCCGGTGCCGGCGGCGATCTCCAGCAAGCGGCCGGCAGGCGGCAGCAGGCTTTGCAGCGCGGCCAGGATGGGCTGGCGGTTGCGCTCGGCGGCCGGGCTGGTCTGGCAGGCGGGCGAGGGCGTGGGCAGCGGCGGCGGGGTCATGGCGGGCAGTCTGCCACGGCGGGTGGCGGGCGGCGGGCGGCGGGAGGCGGGAGGCGGGGGGCGCGAGGCGAGAGGCGGCTGGCGGCTCTGGCCGATGTTGGCGCCGGCCGCAGGTTTGACGCTTGCCGCGTGCGCGGGGCCGATGTTGGCTGCGCGAGCATGTCCGACGCTTGCTGCGCGCGCATGACCGATGCGTGCCTCGCGCGCGTGGCCGATCACAATGCGGTTTTGCTGCCGCCGAGGCCCCCCGATGCAGATCATCCCTTTCGAATTGCGCAGCGAGTTCATCACGCTCGACCGCTTGCTCAAGGCCACCGGCCTGGCCAGCAGCGGCGGTGGCGCCAAATCGATGGTGGCCGACGGCAAGGTGCAGGTGGACGGCCGCGATGAGTTGCGCAAGACCGCCAAATTGCGCGCCGGCCAGGTGGTGAGCCTGGCCGGC
>JANMKO010000387.1:0-4535 GCA_031372085.1 Betaproteobacteria bacterium | reverse complement strand
CCGGCAGCACGCCCCGGCCGCTGGCCCGGGTGGCGTCGGGCGGTGAGCTGTCGCGGCTGGCGCTGGCGATCGTGGTGTCCACCTTGTCCACAAAGCCGGTTGCCGGCCAGGCCGCACAGGCCGCCCAGATCGGCCAGGCCGGGCTGGCTGAGACGGCCAGCGCTGCGTCGGCGCCGGCCGGGCCGGGCGACAGCCCACCTGCCGCCGGCACGCTGATCTTCGACGAGATCGATGCCGGCATCGGCGGCGCGGTGGGCGACACGGTGGGCGCGCTGATGAAGCAATTGGGCCGCCAGCGCCAGGTGCTGGCCGTCACCCACCTGGCGCAGGTGGCCGCCTGCGCCGACCACCACTACCTGGTGAGCAAGGCCAGCCAGGCTGGCGGGCTCACTACCAGCACGGTGCAGCCGGTGGCCGGCGCGGCGCGGGTGGCCGAGGTGGCGCGCATGCTGGGCGGTGAGCGCATGGCCGGCACCCGGCTGGCCCATGCCCAGGCCATGCTGCAGCAAGCGGTGGGCTTGCCCGATGGGCCGCTGGCAGCACCACCAGCCATCGGCCGCAGCCCGGCGGAGGCCGGGCCCGCCAGCGCCAACCGGCCTGCCGCCGACCCGGTTGCCCGTCCCGGCGCCACCCCCGCCGCCCCAGCCGCCACCGCCACCGCCACCGCCACCGCGCCCGCGCCCGCGCAGCGCAAGCGCAGCCAGGCATGATGATCATCGCCACCGCGCCGCCGGCCGGCCCGCCGATCCGTGAGCTGGTGCTGATCACCGGCATCTCGGGCTCGGGCAAATCGGTGGCGCTGCATGCGCTGGAGGACGCCGGCTTCTTCTGCGTGGACAACCTGCCGCCCGAGCTGCTGCGCGAGTACATGCGCCTCACCCACCCGCGCTACACCGAGCGGGTGGCCATTGCGGTGGATGTGCGCGCCGCAGGCTCGCTGCCGGCGCTGCTGCCGCTGATCGATGAGCTGCGCGCCGACGGCGTGACGATCCGCCCGCTGTTTCTCGACGCCAGCACCGACACCCTGGTGCGGCGCTTCTCTGAGACCCGCCGCCCGCACCCGCTGAGCCAGCCCGACGCCGCCGGCAGCGTGCAGCATGCGCTGTTCGAGGCCATCGAGCTGGAGCGGCTGATGCTGGCCGAGCTGCGTGAGGTGTCCACCGTCATCGACACCAGCACGCTGCGCCCGGCCGGCCTGCGCAGCCATGTGCGTGAGCTGGTGGCCACGTCCACCGGCCGGCTGACGCTGGTGTTTGAGAGCTTTGCCTTCAAATACGGCGTGCCACTCGACGCCGACTATGTGTTTGACGTGCGGGTGCTGCCCAACCCGTACTACATCCACGAGCTGCGCCCGCTGTCGGGCCGCGACGCGCCGGTGGCGCAGTTTTTGAGCGCCCAGCCCGAGGCCGCCGAGATGCTGGACCAGATCGAGTCTTTCATCCGGCGCTGGCTGCCCGCGCTGGCCACTGACCAGCGCGGCTATGTCACCGTGGCCATCGGCAGCACCGGCGGCCAGCACCGATCTGTCTACATGGTGGAGCAACTGGGCAGGCGTTTTGCCGACCACGGCGCCACCGTGATCCGCCACCGTGAACTGGATGCCTTCGATTGACCGATTCCCTGAACCCATCGCCGGCCACGGCCGACGCCCCCGTCCCGGCGGCCGACGCCGGTGATGAGTTGCCGCTGTTCCCGTTGCAGATGGTGCTGTTCCCGGGCGGCCTGCTGCAACTCAAGGTGTTCGAGGCGCGCTACCTCGACCTGATGAGCCACTGCCTGCGCCACCACGCGCCGTTTGGCGTGGTCTGCCTGAGCGAGGGCACCGAGGTGCGGCGCGGCGCGCGCGACAAACCGGGCGACAAGGCCGCCGACAAAGCCCGGTTCGAGTCGGTGGCCGTGCTGGCCCACCTGCAAGAACTCGATTCCGACCACGCCGGCATCCTGCGCGCGCGCTGCCTGGGCGGCCGGCGCGTGCGGCTGGGCGTGGCACGCCAGCGCGCCGACGGCTTGTGGCTAGCCCCCGCCGAGCCTTGCCCCGACGACGAGACCAGCCCTGTCTCAGACGCGCTGAAACAGGCTGCCGACGCGCTGGGCCAGGCCATCGGCGCGCTGGCCGCGCAAGACCAGACGCCGTTTGCCCGGCCCTACCAGCTGGACGACGCCGGCTGGGTGGCCAACCGCTGGTGCGAGATCCTGCCCATCTCACTGGCCGCCAAATACCGGCTGATGGTGCTGGACGAGCCGCTGCTGCGGCTCAAGCTGGTGGATGAGTTTTTGCGCGGCAAGGGCGTGGTTTAGGCGGGCAGCCCCGCCTCCAGCAAGCGCCGCACCGGCGCCGGCAACCCCATGGCCAGCGCCTGGTCTCGGGCCACCCAGCGCCCTGCGGGCAAGCCGGCCTGCACGGCACGCAATGCGGCCGGCGCCAGCCCGGCCGGCAACGGCCAAAAGCAGGGCCGCAAAGTCCAGTCAAAGTGCGTCAGCGCATGCTGCACCGCCGGCAGTGGCCGGCCCTCACCTGGCCAGCCGGCGGTTTGGGCCCACAGCGCGTCAACCGAATCAAACTCGGGCAAAGCCCACAGCCCCGCCCACACACCGGTCTGTGGCCGCTGCACCAGCCACACACTGCCGGCGTGGGCCAGCCACAGCAGCGCGTGATCGCGCTGGCCGCGTTTGAGTTTGCGGGTCTTCACCGGATACGCTTCGGGCCGGCCCTCGGCCCGGGCCACACAAAGCCCCGCCAGCGGGCAGGCGTCGCAAGCCGGCCCGCGGGTGCTGCACAACGACGCACCCAGGTCCATCAGGCCCTGGGTGTAGGCCGCCATCTGCGGCGCGGCGGGCAGCAGGGCTTCGGCTTTGCGCCACAGCGCCCGCTCGTGGCGCAGCTCGGCCAGATCGTCGCCAAAGCCCAGCGTCCGGGTCAGCACCCGTTTGACATTGCCGTCCAGGATGGCGCAGCGCTCGTCGAAGCAAAAAGCCGCGATCGCCGCAGCCGTTGACCGGCCGATGCCGGGCAGGCCGGCCAGCGCCGCGCTGTTGCCCGGAAACACCCCGCCGTGCTGCTGCACCACCACTTGCGCGCAGCGGTGCAGGTTGCGCGCCCGGCTGTAGTAGCCCAGCCCGCTCCACAGCGCCAGCACCTCGTCCTGGTGGGCAGCGGCCAGCGCGGCCACGTCTGGCAAGTGCTGCAAAAACCGGCTGTAATAGCCCAGCACAGTGCTCACCTGGGTTTGCTGCAACATGATTTCTGACAGCCACACCCGGTACGGATCGCGGCTGCCCACCCAGGGCAGGCCGTGCCGGCCGTGCTGGCGCTGCCAGGCGATCAGCAGGGCCGGCAGACCGGGATGATCGGGCGGCGGCGCCGGGCGGCGCGCCGTCATGCCGCGCCGCGCGCAGGCACCAGCAGCGGCGCCGGCACCAGCTGCAAATGCGGCGCGCGCTGGGCGCCGTCGGCCGCCGGTGGCGTGGCGGCCCCGATGCGCAGGCGGTTGATCTCACTGTGCAGCCGCCGGGCCAGGTTTTGCCACTGCGCGTCTTGCGCCACCAGCGCGGCGATGCTGTGCTCCAGCCCGCCCTCGGCCGCCGCGATGCGGTCATGCGCCAGCCGCCGCTGCCGCACATTGGCCCGGCGCTCGCGCAACTGGTCGTCGATCTGGCTGCTGGCCTGCCGGGCCCACTGCTCGATCTCATTGGCCGCGCCCTCAAACACCATGCGCAGCCGCGCCAGCAGCATGTGCGCAAAACGCGCCAGGAATCCGGGCTGGGCCAGATGCCAGAGCTGGCTGGCGCCCACATACCGGCCGTGGCTGTGCTCGATTCGGCCCAGCTCACGCACATAACGGTCGAGCGCGGGGCGTGGCCCGGCCACCAGTTGCAGGCCAAATTCGGCATTCAGCGTGCGTTGGCTGGCCAGCAGCATTTGCTCGATCTCGGCCACGCCCCGATCAGCGCTGGCCAGGCTGCTCTTGAGTTGCTGGCCCAGCACGGCAAAGGCCCGGGCCGCACCCAGCTTGAGCAGGCTGGCGTCGCTGTCATCGCGCATGCGGTGCACCGCGTCGCGCAGCACGTCACTCGACAGCCCGTCCAGCACCGTCTGCAATTGGCGCAGCAGCACCGACCGCAGGGCGGCCAGCCTGGGGGCGCAGCGCTCAAAGTCAGCCGCTTCGGCGTCCAACCGGCCGCGCATCAATGTCAACCGGGCTGCGCCCTTGCCGCGCAGGTGGTGCAGGTCAGCCAGTTGCTCGGTGGTCTGGCGCTGGCGCTCGGCCAGCCGGCGCAGCGCGGTTTGCTGCAGCGCCAGCACGCCGGCATCCACCATGCGGCCCACCACCTGGCCGCGCTGCGGCAGCAATTGCGCCAGCAGCGCCGCCTCCAGCGCCGGCAGGCGGCTGGCCGCCAGCGCGCCAGCGTCGCCCTGCACCCGGGCGGCCAGGGCCTGGCGTGCCGACAGCGGGAACACCCGCGCTGGCGCCACGCCCAGCGTGTGCGCCGCCTGCGCGCACTGGCGCTGCACCTGGGCCTCGATCTGCGCGGCG
>JANMKO010000386.1:0-2565 GCA_031372085.1 Betaproteobacteria bacterium | reverse complement strand
AAAGTGCAGCCAGTAGCGGTAGCGCAGCGCATCAGCGGTGTCGGGCTTGGGCAGCAGCCGGCCGTCGCCGTAGCGCGCCAGGATGTACTCGACGATGGCGCCGGTCTCGGCCACGGTGCTGTCGCCGTCGGTCAGCACCGGTGACTTGCCCAGCGGATGCACCGCCAGCAGCTCGGGCGGGGCCAGCATGGTGGTGGCGTCGCGCTGGTAGTGCTTGATCTCGAACGGCACGCCCAATTCCTCCAGCAGCCAGAGAACGCGCTGCGAGCGCGAGTTGTTGAGGTGGTGGACAACCAGCATGGTTTTGGGCCTGGGAGGGAGCGGGCAAAACCGCGAAGCGGCGATTGTGGCGCGGCAGCCCGCCGGTGAACGGCCATGCCGGCATGCTGGCGAACCGCCAGGCCGGCATGCCGGTGAACGGCCTGGCCGGCATGCTGGCTAACGGGCGGGCGTCTGCGCAGCCAGGGCAGCCACCAGCCCGCGCGCGGCGGCGCGGCCGCTGGCCAGGCTGGCGTTGAGCAGGTAGCCGCCGGTGGGTGCCTCCCAGTCCAGCATCTCACCGGCACAAAACACGCCGGGCAGTGCGCGCAGCATGGCGTGCGCGTCCAGCGCCTCGAAGCGCACACCACCGGCGCTGCTGATGGCCTCGGCCACCGGCCGGGCGGCGGTCAGGCGCAGCGGCCAGGCTTTCAGCGCAGCGGCCAGGCCGTGCGGATCGCCGGCCAGCCGGGCCGACAGTTGATCGGCCGACAGCGTCTCGCGCAGCAGCGCGGCCTTGACGCCGTCCAGCCCGGCATGCTCTTTGAGGTGGTTGGGCAGTGACCGCGCGCCCCGGCCTTTGGCCAGCGCTGCGCCCAGTGGCGCCACGCTGCGGCCGGGCAGCAGATCCAGCTGCACGGTGGCCTGGCCATCCCGGGCGATGGCGTTGCGCAGCCGGGCTGAGGCGGCATACACCAGGCTGCCTTCAACGCCACCCGCCGTCACCACCCACTCGCCCTGCCGGTCAAAGGCCGGGCCATGGCCGTCATCAAAATGCAGCCGCACCGATTTGACGGGGGTGCCGGCAAAGCGCTGCGTGAAATAAGGGCTCCAGCCGACGTCAAAGCCGCAATTGGCGGGCCGCAGCGGCGCCACGGCCACGCCCCGGGCGGCCAGCCACGGCAGCCAGGCGCCGTCACTGCCCAACTGCGGCCAACTGGCGCCGCCCAGCGCCAGCAGCACCGCGCGCGGCTGGGCCAGCACCTCACCCTGCGGCGTGGCAAAGCGCAGCCTGGTGGGCGCATCGCCCGGCGCCCAGCCCGTCCAGCGGTGGCGCATGTGCAGCCGCAGGCCGGCCGCGCGCAGCCGGTGCAGCCAGGCCCGCAGCAGCGGCGCGGCCTTCATCCCGGTGGGAAACACCCGGCCCGACGTGCCGACAAAAGTGGCCACGCCCAGGCCGGCCGCCCAATCGCGCAGGTCTTGCGGGCTGAAGGCTTGCAGCCAGGGCGCCACCTGCGCAGCGCGCTCGGCATACCGGCTGACAAAGGGTTCGATAGCCTCGCTGTGGGTGAGGTTGAGCCCGCCTTTGCCGGCCAGCAAAAACTTGCGGCCGACCGACGGCATGGCGTCAAACAGATCGACACTGGCACCGGCTTGCAGCAGCACCTCGGCGGCCATCAGGCCGGCCGGGCCGCCGCCGATGATGGCGATGGCGGCGGGTGCCGGGTTGCAAGGGTTGGGCATGCGGGGGAGTATGGCCGGGGCCGTTGCGCCCTCACCCCCACCCCGTCAAATCGCCATGCGCTCTCGCACGCCGTCTGCCGCCATGTCAGCCCCGCGGCCCCGGGCGATCACCTCACCGCGCTCCATCACCAGGTACTGGTCGGCCAGCTCGGCGGCAAAGTCGTAGTACTGCTCGACCAGGATGATGGCCATGCGCTGGCCATTCATGCCGCGGTCGGCCAGCATGCGGATCACCCGGCCGATGTCTTTGATGATGCTGGGCTGAATGCCCTCGGTCGGCTCATCGAGGATCAACAATTTGGGGCCGGCCGCCAGCGCCCGGGCAATCGCCAGTTGCTGCTGCTGGCCGCCCGACAAATCACCGCCCCGGCGGTGGATCATCTGCTTGAGCACCGGGAACAAATCAAACAGCTCGGCCGGGATGGCCGTGCCGCCCGGCTTGACGGCCAGGCCCATCGCCAAGTTTTCTTGCACCGTCAGGCGCGAGAAAATCTCGCGGCCCTGCGGTACATAACCCACACCGCGCCGCACTCGTTCGTAGGGAGTGGCGCGGGTGATGTCAGCGCCGTCCAGCAGCACCGTGCCGGTCTTGACCGGCACCACGCCCATCAGGCTTTTCAGCAAGGTGGTCTTGCCCACGCCGTTGCGGCCCAGCACCACCGTCACCTCACCCAGCCGGGCCTCGAAACCCAGGTTGCGCAGGATGTGGCTGCCGCCGTAGTACTGGTTGATGCCTTCCACCTTGATCATGCGAAGCCACTCCTCTCCTTCCCCCTGCCAGGGGGAAGGCTGGGGTGGGGGCAGGGGGCGGGAGCACGTTCAGCGGCCAAGATAAACCTCGAC
>JANMKO010000305.1:0-4459 GCA_031372085.1 Betaproteobacteria bacterium | reverse complement strand
TGTTTGACGATGTGCTGCCGGCGCTGGCCCGCCTGGCCGCGCGCTGGCCCATCGTGGCGCTGTCCAACGGCAACGCCGACGTGCAGCGGGTGCCGGGCCTGGGCCGCTGGTTTCATGCCAGCGTCAGTGCGCACGCGCTGGGCGTGGGCAAGCCGGCGCCGGCCGCGTTTGCCGAGGCCTGCCGCCGGGCCGGTGCCCAGCCTGCGCACACCTTGCACATCGGCGACGACCCCACCCTGGACGTGGACGGCGCACTCGACGCCGGCCTGCAAGCGGCCTGGGTGCGGCGGCCGTCGCTGCCGGCGCTGGCCGCACCGCGCGGCACGCCGCAGCATGTGGTGGCCACCCTCACCGAGCTGGCTGACCGCCTGGGCGCGCCGGTTTTGTAGGGTTTTGGGTGGCGCGGGCGTCGTCCGCCGGCCTGAAGTCACACACCGATCAAACCGCACGCTGAAACGGTTGCAACTATCAAGCCAGTGCGCACTCACAGCCAAAAGCGCGGTCCTATACTTGATCGATCAATCGGTATTCAGTCGGGCCCAGGCCCAAGGCAGGTCAAAAATGACGGGCAAATTCAAGGTGGTGGGGCTGTTGGCGCTGGGCGCGGTGGCCGGGGCACTGACCACCATGCAGCTTCAGGCCTTTGCGCGCGGCTCACTGGCGCCGCTGCCGATCGAAGAGCTGCAGCAACTGGCGGCGGTGTTCGGCATGGTCAAAAGTGATTATGTTGAGCCGGTGGACGAGAAAAAGCTGATCTCCGATGCCATTGGCGGCATGGTGGCCGGGCTCGATCCGCACTCGGTCTACTTCGACAAAAAGAGCTTCAAAGAATTTCGTGAGGGCACGACCGGCAAGTTTGTCGGCGTCGGCATCGAGATCGGCATGGAAGACGGCTTGGTCAAAGTGGTTTCGCCGATCGAGGGCTCACCGGCCTTCCGGGCGGGGCTCAAGTCGGGTGACCTGATCACCCGGATCGACGACACACCGGTGAAGGGCCTCGGGCTGGAGGCGTCGGTCAAGAAGATGCGCGGTGAGCCCAATACCAAGGTGCAGCTGATGATCTTCCGCAAGGACGAGAGCCGCAGCTTCCCGGTGACGATCACGCGCGAGGAGATCCGGGTGCAAAGCGTGCGCGCCAAACAGATTGAGCCGGGTTATGCCTGGATTCGCGTCAGCCAGTTTCAAGACCGCACGGTTGACGACTTTGCCCGCAAGATCGACGAGTTGTACAAGGCCGATCCCAATTTGAAGGGCCTGGTGCTTGATCTGCGCAATGATCCGGGCGGTTTGCTCGAAGGCGCGGTGGCGCTGTCGGCGGCCTTCTTGCCCACCGATGTGACGGTGGTGTCCACCAACGGCCAGATTGCCGAATCACGTGCCACCTTCAAGGCCTCACCCGAGTATTACGCCCGGCGCGGCAACAACGACCCGCTGCGCAAATTGCCGGCCGCCCTCAAGACCGTGCCGCTGGTGGTGCTGGTCAACGAAGGCTCGGCGTCGGCCAGTGAGATCGTTGCCGGTGCGCTGCAAGACCACAAGCGCGCCACCATCATGGGTGCGCAGACCTTCGGCAAGGGCTCGGTGCAAACCGTGCGGCCGCTGCCGGCCGACACCGGCTTGAAGATCACCACCGCCCGCTACTACACGCCCAACGGCCGGTCGATCCAGGCCAAGGGCATCGTGCCCGATGTCTGGCTGGACGAAACCGCCGAGGGCAATGTGTTTGCCGCGCTGCGCATGCGCGAGGCCGATCTTGAAAAGCACCTGAACAACGGTGACGAGAAAAAAGACGAAGCCCGCGAAAAAGCACGTGATGAAGCGCGCAAAAAGCTGGAAGAGCTGTCGGCCAAGACCAAAGAGCCACCCAAGCCGCTGCCTGAGTTTGGCGGTGCGGATGACTTCCCGCTGCTGCAGGCCGTCAACCAGCTCAAAGGCAAACCGGTGGCCGTGAGCAAGACGATGAGCGAGCGCAAGGCCGCGCTCGACCCCGACAAGCAATAACCCGACCCTCTGGTCACCCCGAAAGCCCGCCACCCGGCGGGCTTCGTCGTTGTGGCGGGCGCTATGCTCACCGCGATGAACGATGACCAACTGCTGCGCTACTCACGCCACATCCTGCTCGACGAGATCGGCATCGACGGCCAGGCCCGGCTGCTGCAAAGCCATGCGCTGGTGATCGGTGCTGGCGGCCTGGGCTCACCGGTGGCGCTGTACCTGGGCACGGCGGGCGTGGGCCGCATCACGCTGGTGGACCACGACACCGTGGATGTGACCAACCTGCAGCGCCAGATTGCGCACAACCTGGCCCGCGTCGGCCAGCCCAAGGCCGAATCGGCGCGCCAGACGATCCACGCCATCAACCCCGATGTGCAGGTGGTGGCTGTCACCCGGCGTGCCGACGCCGCCTGGCTGGATTTGGCCGTGGCCGGCGCCGACGTGGTGGTCGATTGCAGTGACAACTTCCCCACCCGCCAGGCCGTGAATGCCGCTTGCGTGGCGCACCACAAACCGCTGGTGTCGGGTGCGGCGATTGGTTTTGACGGCCAGGTGTCGGTGTACGACAGCCGCCAGCCCGACGCGCCGTGTTACGCCTGCCTGTTTCCGCCCGAGGCCACGTTCGAGGAGGTGCAATGCGCCACGATGGGCGTGTTTGCGCCGCTGGTGGGCATCATCGGCACGGTGCAGGCGGCTGAGGCGCTGAAGCTGCTGATGGGCCTGGGCTCGTCACTGGCCGGGCGTTTGCAGATGCTGGACGCGCGGCTGATGGAGTGGACCGAGATCCGCATGGCGCGCCAGCCGGGTTGCCTGGTGTGCGGCGGGCATTGACCCGCGCTCAGGCGGTCTGTGCGTCGGCCAGCGCCTGCAGGCCGTCCGACTCGATCACCTGCACACCGGCTTCGTCGCCGGCCAGTGCGGCCACCAGCGCGGCGGCCACCACATCGGCCTGGATTGGCCGCAGCCGGCGCGGTGTCAGCCAGCCAAAGGCCGGCATCAGCAGCTGGGCCATCAGCTCGATGGGCCGGGTGGGCTGGCCCAGCGCCGTTCGCTCACCCAGCAGCAGCGATGGCCGGGTGATCACCAGGTGCGGCAGGTCGAGCGCGCGCACGGCCTGCTCCATCTCGCCCTTGACCCGGTTGTAGAACACCGCTGAGCGGGCGTCGGCGCCCAGCGCCGAGACAACCGCCAGCCGGCTGGCGCCGGCCACCTTGGCGGCGCGGGCAAAGGCCAGCACCGCGTCAAAATCCACGGCCCGGAAGGCCGCTTGCGAGCCGGCCACTTTGATCGTCGTGCCCAGGCAGCACACCGCCCAGTCCATCGCTGGCAGGCCGGGCTCACCGGCGCGGCCCAGCGCGGCGTAGTCCACCGCCCTGCTGCGCACGCCGGCCGGCCAGGGCGCCGTTGGGCCGGGTTGGCCTGATGGATCTGACGGGCCGGCTGGGCCTGATGGGCCCGATTGGCGCAGCAGCGCCGTGACGGCGCCCACCCGTGCATCGCCGGCCAGGCGCAGCAGCACCGCGCGGCCGACCAGGCCGGTGGCACCGGCGATGCAGACCCGTGGGCGATTGGCCATGCCGCTGTCGGGGCTCAGCGCTTGGGCGCGCCGCTGCGGCCGCCGGGGCGTCCGCTGCCACCACCGCCACCACCACCACCTGCGCCGCCACTGCGCGCCGGGCCGCCGGCCGTGCGCGCCCCACCCACGCCGGTGCCACCGCGCTGCGGCGTGCCGCCAGCAGCCGGCCGGCCACCGGCATGCGCCGGGCGGCCACCGCGATCACCCCCGCCCGCCGGGCGGCCGCCGCGATCACCGCCACCGCCACCGCCACCGCCACCGCCGCCGTGGCCGCTGTCACGCCGGCCACCACCACCGCCACTGCCACCCGGCCGGCCGGCACCAAAGCCGCCGCCGCCGCCGGCATTGCGCCGCGTGCCGCCGACACCGATGGTCATGCGGCCCAGCACGATGGGCTCGGCTTTCTCGGTGGTCGGCGGCTCGAAACCGGCGACGGTTTCACTCGGGATGCTGCGTTTGATGAGCTTCTCGATGTCACGCAAAAAGATGTCTTCGTCCACACACACCAGTGAGATGGCCTCGCCCTGCGCGCCGGCCCGGCCGGTGCGGCCGATGCGGTGCACATAGTCCTCGGGCACGTTGGGCAGCTCAAAGTTGACGACGTGCGGCAGCATGTCGATGTCGATGCCACGCGCGGCGATGTCGGTGGCCACCAGCACTTGCAATTCATTGCGCTTGAAGTCGGCCAGCGCCTTGGTGCGTGCGCCCTGGCTCTTGTTGCCGTGGATAGCCATCGCCGTGATGCCCTCGTCATTCAAGAACTCGGCCAGCCGGTTGGCACCGTGCTTCATGCGGGTGAATACCAGCACTTGATGCCAGTTGCCGGACTTGATCAGGTGCGACAGCAGCGCTTTTTTCTTCTCGCGGCCCACCGGGTGCACTTTTTGG
>JANMKO010000262.1:0-4729 GCA_031372085.1 Betaproteobacteria bacterium | reverse complement strand
GGCCAATCGCGACATAAACGCAGGTCATGTTCTGGCCGCGCTGGTTGATGATGGCGTCAATGGCCACTGCGGTTTTGCCGGTCTGGCGGTCGCCGATGATCAGCTCACGCTGGCCCCGGCCAATGGGCACCATCGAATCGATCGATTTCAGGCCGGTCTGCACTGGCTGGCTGACCGACTGGCGGGCGATCACCCCCGGTGCCACCTTTTCGATCACGTCGGTCATCTTGGCGTTAATCGGGCCCTTGCCGTCGATCGGCGCGCCCAGCGCATTGACGACGCGACCGATCAACTCGGGGCCCACCGGCACCTCAAGAATGCGGCCGGTGCACTTGACCACATCGCCTTCGGAGATGTGCTCGTACTCGCCCAAAATCACCGCGCCGACCGAGTCGCGCTCCAGGTTCAGCGCCAGGCCGTAAGTGGGTTGGCCGCCGGGGGTGGGCGGAAACTCCAGCATCTCACCGGCCATCGCATCCGACAGGCCGTGCACCCGCACGATGCCGTCGGTGACCGACACGACAGTGCCCTGGTTCTTGATGTCGGCCGATGCGCCAAGGCCCTGAATGCGGCTCTTGATGAGTTCGGAAATCTCTGCGGGATTGAGTTGCATTGCTTTCTCCTTGGGTCAGCGTTTGGTCGGCTTCAAGCTCCGGGCGGTGCGCCCGGATCGCTCAGGCCGACAGCGCGACCTTCATTTGTTCGAGACGGGCTTTGACCGAGGTGTCCAGCACCTCATCGCCCACCACCACGCGGATGCCACCGATCAGCCCGGCATCGATTTCAACCCGGGCCTTGAGCTTGCGGGCAAAGCGTTTTTCAAGCGCCACCACCACCGGCGCCAGCGCCGCCGCGTCCATCGCAAACGCGCTGTACACCACCGCGTCCGAGGTGCCGGCACGGGCATTGAGCAGCGCCTTGAACTGGCTGGTGATCTCGGGCAGTGCGGCCAGGCGGCCGTTCTCCAGCACCACGCGCAGCAGGTTTTTCACCGCGTCGCCCAAGCCGGTTTTGGTCGCTGACGTGACCACCTCAAACACCTGGCTGACGGGCGTGGCCGGATCGGCGGCAAAGCGGCGCAGCTGTTCGTCGGCCACCACCTGCGCCAACTCGGCCATCTGCGTGGCCACCGATTGCGCGTCACTCAGCATCACCGACTTGAACAAGGCCTCGGCATACGGCCGGGCAATGGTTGCGAGCTCGGCCATGGTCAGAGTTCAGCCTGCAAGCGGGTCAGCAGCTCGGCGTGCACGCCGGCATCCACTTCGCGGCGCAAGATGGCCTCGGCCCCCTTCACCGCCAGGCCGGCCACCTGGTCGCGCAGCGCGTCGCGCGCCTTGCTGGCCTCTTGCGCGGCCTCCACCTTGGCCGCAGCAATGATCTTGCTGCCTTCTTCGGTGGCGCGGGCCTTGGCTTCTTCCACCAATTGCTGACCCAGCCGCTCGGCGTCGGCCAGCCGTTTGGCGGCGTCGGTGCGGGCAGCGGACAGTTGCTGCTCCACCCGCTGGTTGGCGGCAGACAGCTCGGACTTGGCCTTGTCGGCGGCCGACAGGCCGTCGGCGATCTTTTTCGCGCGCTCGTCGAGCGCAGCGGTGATCGGCGGCCAGATGAATTTCATCGAGAACCAGACCAGGATCAGAAAAACAATCATCTGGACGATGAGGGTACCGGTGATGCTCACTTTTTTGCCTCAATCACGGTGACGGGGATGGTGGAGAAGACGGCGCGCAGACCAGCCTTCAACACCAGAGACCAAGCTGCTTCGAAAAGCTTACTTGGCGCCACCAGCAGCGGCCACGGCCGCAGCGATCTGGCCCAGGAAGGGGTTGGCGGTGGCGAACCACAGCGCGATACCGGTGCCGATGATGAAGGAGGCGTCGATCAGGCCAACCAGCAGGAACATCTTGGTCTGCAACTCGCCCATCAACTCGGGCTGGCGCGCGGCGGCCTCAAGGTACTTGCTGCCCATGATGCCGATGCCCACGCAAGCGCCGAACGCGCCCAAACCAATGATCAGGCCGGTGGCGAGGGCTACAAAGCTGATGACTTCCATGATGACTCCTAGTGTCGAAAGGTTGTGTTGAAAGAAAGGGAAAAACGAAAATCAACCCGGGCAGGCCCGGGATCAGTGCGTGTCGTGCGCCTGGCCGATATACACCAGCGTCAGCATCATGAACACGAAGGCCTGGAGCGTGATGATGAGGATGTGGAAGATCGCCCACACCGAGCCCAGGACAATGTGGCCGATGGCCAGGCTGATGCCCAGCGCGGACATCGACCAAGCCCCACCCATCAGGGCGATCAGCAGAAAGATCAATTCGCCAGCGTACATATTGCCGAACAGACGCATGCCGTGCGACACGGTCTTGGCGACGAACTCGATCATCTGCATCAGGAAGTTGAAGGGGTAGAGCGCCCAGTGGTCGCCGAACGGTGCCGCGAACAACTCATGCACCCAGCCGCCAATGCCCTTGATCTTGACGTTGTAGACCAGGCAGGTGATCAGCACGCCCAGCGACAGCCCCATCGTCACCGACAGGTCGGCGGTGGGCACCGAGCGCAGGTAGGCGCGGTGCGGGTCGCCGCCATTGGCCGCCACGATCTTTTCCCAGATGAAGGGCAGCAGATCGACCGGCAACAAGTCCATGGCGTTGAGCAGAAAGATCCAGACAAAAACCGTGAGCGCCAGCGGCGCCACCAGCTTGCGGCTCTGGGCGTTGTGCACGATGCCCTTGGCCTGGGTCTCGACCATCTCGACCAGGATCTCGACCGCCGCCTGGAACCGCCCCGGCACGCCGGAGGTGGCCTTGCGTGCAGCCAGCCAGAGCACCAGGCAAGCCACCACGCCGAGGGTGATCGAAAAAAACATCGAATCCCAGCTCACCACCGACAGGTCGAACGGGCCATGCAACTCTTTGTTGCGCCAGTGCGTCAGGTGGTGAACGATGTACTCGCCGGCGCTGGGGCCGGTGGCTGCGCCGTGTTCTGCGGCGTGCGCTTCAACTGCCATGGTGTCTCGTCTCGTCCATGTTGCTTCGTCAATCAACGGCGCTTGCGCCACAGCAGCGCAAGCCAATAAACCTTCATGCAGATCACCAGGCCCACCAGCAGGGCCGGCCACACCAGCGGCTGCACAACGCGGCCGGCGACCAACAGCATCGCCAGCGAAAAGAAGATTTTCACAGACTCCCACAACATGAAACTGACAGCGGATGCGCCAGGGGCCATGCTGCTGAGCCGGCTGGTCATGCCGCGCGCCATCAAGGCCCCCGGCACCACCACCGTGGCCGCGCCGTAAAGCATCGACCACAGCACCGCTGATTGCCCGGTGATCAGCCACCCGACCAGGGCAGCCACCGCACCTACCAGCGCTTGCACGGCGATCACCCGCCAGGGTGATACCGATGATTCGCGGGACTTCAGCGCCGCCGCCTCTTCGCGAGTCAGGCGCTTGAAGACTTGCCTGGCCTCGTGCTGATCCTGGTCATCCCAACTTGCTGAGGTGCCGGTGATGGGCTGTTGCCCAAAGGGCTTGGGCCCATGGCTCACTGGCCGTGCATTCATGATGGGGGCTGATCGGGTCGGTTGCGGCAAACCGCAGAAGTATACGAGGAAACCCGCTGATTTCAGTGCATTGAACTTCTGGCGGTCTGCTTGCGCCGCTGCGGGCGGCGGCCCGGGCCGGCCTACAGCTGCACCCGATTGGCCGGCAGGCCCGGCACATCCACCCGCAGTTGCAGTACGCAGCCGGCCAGCGGCTGGGCCGCCAGCTCGTCGGCCGGGCGCTTGTCGCGCGCGCTGGTGATGTAGAGCGTCTTCAAGTCAGGCCCGCCGAAGCAGGGCATCGTCGGGCAGCGCACCGGCAGCGCCAGCTCGGCCAGGGTGGCGCCGTCGGGCGCCAGGCGCAGCAGGCGCTGGCCCTCGAACATCGCCACCCAACACGCACCCTCGGCGTCCATCGCCGCGCCGTCGGGCCGGCCGCCATAGCTTGCGAGCGGCTGGCCATCGGCGCGCAGCGCGAACTGCCTGAAGACCCGTTGGCGCGACAAGCCACCCGCAGCCGGGTCAAAGTCGAAGGCATGGATCACATGTGCCTTGGTGTCGGCCCACAGCAGGCTGCGGCCATCGGGGCTGAAGGCCAGGCCGTTGCTCACAGTGATGCCGTCGGCGCGCTGCGTGAGCTGGCCAGCGGCCAGGCAGAACAGGGCCGCGTGCGGCAGGCGCTGGTCGTCGATGGTGCCCACCCAGAAGCGGCCCTGGGCATCGGCCTTGCCATCGTTGAAGCGCTGGCTGGCCGGGTCGTACGGCGGCTTGGCCAGCTGGCTGCGCCGGCCGCTGTGCGCATCGAAGCGCCACAGCCCGTCGCGCATCGCCAGCAGCAGGCCGCCGCCCAGCAGCGCCGCACAACAGCCAGGTTCAGCGTCCAGCGGCCATTGGGTGTGCAGCGCCCCGGCCGGCTGCCAGCGGTTGAGCAGGCACCCGGGGATATCGACCCAGTACAGCACCTGTTCGTCGGGATGCCACAAGGGCGACTCACCCAACAGCGATGGCGGCACAGGCAGGGCGGTGATCGGTGACATCGATGACATGGGTGACAGCAGCAAGAGGGGCCGCAGCATCAGGCTGCGGCGATGTCCAGGCGAAAGTTGGCCTGCATCGTCTCGCCCGGCGCCAGGCAACGCATCCCGTGCGCCAGCGGGTCGGCCATGTTCAGCGCGTTGTTGACATG